>DATIGS010000107.1:0-10166 GCA_035481425.1 Cellvibrio sp.
TGCGCGGCCGATTTAAATTCAGTGTTGTAGTCGAGGCTGATGGGTTCATCGGCGTTGATATGCCAATCGGCGGCGAACAACACTTGCGGTGTTAGCGAGCTGCTTGCGAGGCCGTGGTCCAAATAGCCTGCCTGTCCATCAAACACGTAAGAGTAAGCGGATTCGCCGCCGTAGAATTTAATCAGGTCGGTATAACCCGCGTTGAGAATTCTGGTGATGGGATTTTCTTTCGCGTAGGCATTCAAATCGCCGATAATTAAATAATCGCTGTCATTCACGCCGGTGGGATGAGTGCTCAACCAATTCACCAATGCGTCTGCGGCCTGGGTGCGGGTGATATTGCAATTGCCTTGGCCGTCACCGATATCCAGGTCGCCAATGTCGTTACAGTCAGAACCTTTGGATTTGAAGTGGTTGACTACTGCGGTTGCGATAGCGCGATTGCTAGTCACACGGAAACTTTGTGCCAGTGCCGGGCGATTTTTGTTGTCGATAAATTGTGGGTCAATGCTGGAATCGAGAATTGCAGTTTTACCAATTGCGGTTGCTTTATCGCTGCGATAAATAAAACCAACCGCAATTTCATCGGTACCGATTTTATTTACACCCGGGTTGATAAATTTCCACACGCTGGTGCCAGTCGCGGTATTTAATGCGGATGCTAATTCAGCGATTGCGCTGTTGCTGCTGTAACCGTCGTTTTCAATTTCGATCAGGCCTATAACATCCGCATTTAAACCAACCAGAGCACTAAGGATTTTATTTTTCTGCCGTGCGAACTCGGTGCTGGTATTTGCACCGCGCGCAGTTGGGAAACCACCGCCAGTACCGTTGCCATTAAAAAAGTTCAACACATTAAAGCTGGCGATTTTTAAATTCGCGGAAGAATCAACAACCGGTGCCAATGGACGTGGATTGCTGTTGATAAATTCCGGTGCAACGGTCGGCAGAATGCGGTAGATACCAAAATCATAAGTGATCACTCCGCGCAAATTGGCAACGGTATCACCGCTGCGCAAACTGTTTTCGGCGGACAGGCCCGGTGCGGGGAAAATAACCGGATCAGGGTTTTGCACATTGCTCGCATCATCCAGCATTAATTTATTTAAATTATTTTGAGCTTGCAGGTTGTTTGCTGCTGCGCCTGGTTCAGCAACATTGGTCGGTTGCTGCAAGCGGCCGTTTGCCAATAAAGCCTGGCCATAGCGCCCCAGTTGGTAGGTCTCGTTGACGGTCAGTGTTTGCGCAATGGCAACGCTCATACCTTCCACTGCTTCAAATGCAACGAGCGATGCAGCAGGCAGGGAAAGGGGCGCTGGTGTCGGCAAGGTTTGGTTGCTGGCGCAGACGCTAATGGTTGGGTTATTCAGTTGCGTCAGCTGAAAGGTTTCCGCAACTGTGCCGCTGATGCGCACGCGGTCGCCAATCGCAACCGCTGTGGTGCTGGCGATATAAATCCCTTCGGCGGTCTGTGGATTTCCATCAGCATGTGCATCTTCTTCCTGCACAAAAAATCCGCCTAACTGATTGGCATTTTGAAAATCGGCAACCACTATGGCTTCGATGGTCTGGGTACTGCCCAGGAGCGGGCTGCTCGCGCCGCTGCCTTGGATGCTGCTGATCAGGGTTGCACTGTCCCCGCAATTGCCAGCGGCATTGCCGCCGCCACTATTGCCTCCATCGCCATTGCTACTGCCCTGATAGGTGCCCAAGTGGTCAAAGGTATCTTGCGCGTAGCCTTCCCATTCTTCGGCGGGATTGAAGCTGAAATTAACTGCAGTATCACCGGAGGTGATGGAGGTTTTGCGGCGCAATGTGTTGTCGGCTGTGCTGGTGAGGCCAGTGCCCCACTCGGTGCCTGGATCAAATCCCACCTGGCCGATGCTATCCAAAATGGCATCGCCATTTTTCAACACAATCGCATCATCGCCATTGAACCAGCCGGAGCTATTGGTTTGGTTGGCGGTTGCCAGAATCGTGGCATTGGCGCTGCCATGCGCCAGCACAAATACGCCCTGCGCGGGAATGGTGCCGGTGAGGTTAATGGTGAGCCCGGCGCTGATGCTGCCGTTGAAATACATCTCGACTTTATAGCCGCTCAGGTTAATGGCATCACTGCCGCTGTTATAAATTTCCAGCGCTTTGTTGTTGCTGCTGCCTTCTATGTATTCCGAAAAATACAGGTCTGCATAGGCGGGGAGTGCGCAAACACTGGCAATAGCGAGTGCGAGAGAGTAGCGACGAATGTTCATAACAGATTCCCTGATCAGTGGTGCCGAATGGTTCCCGAATTGACGGGTTCGGAGCGCAGCTTAGGGAGTATTTGTTACGGGGCCGTGGCGGGATTTTGTCGTTTGCGTGACGTTTTTGTGACTGGCGCCAGTTGATGGTGGCTGGTCGCCGCAGCGGTTTAATGCTCCTCGCGGTCGAGCGAGCCTATATCCAAATAAGGTGATGCATCCAGATCTTCCGCATCCATCATTTCTGCCACCCGTTGCAGGGAGGCGATGATCATGTGCTGTTCCCAGCTTTGCAGCTGATCAAATTTGCGCACAAAGCTATCTTGCAATGCCGCTGGTGCCCGGTCGAGCAGCGTGCTGCCGTCCGCAGTCAGGCGCGGGTGGATTTTGCGTTTATCGGTTTGTGAGCGAATGCGCTCGATCAGCTGGCGGTCTTCCAGGCGGTCGAGGATGCTGGTGACGGTTGCCTGGCTCAGGCTCATGGCGTCGGCCAGCTCGCTCGCGCTGGCATCGCCTTTGGCGCGGATCAATTGCAGCAAGCGCAATTGCGGGCCAGTCACACTCGCGGTCTTTACTAATTGTTTAGAGTGCAAATCGATTGCGCGTATTACGCGACGCAGGCTGGTGAGTACTTGGTCTATCTGGTTCATGGGGAATAAATAGCTTTTTTGCGTTGAATTCTGGTGATTGTTGGGTGATTAGCATGCCTGTTGTTGGGAGTATTGTCACTCAAGTTGGATAAAGTCTGGGCTGGACACGTCATTTATTGTTTTGTACACTAAGTAAATATTTAGTGTTCAAGGTAAATTTTTGCTTTTTGGCGATGGTGCCTTCGCCAAATCATGCAGCCAAATAAGGTTTTCAGTCGCGGCTATGGTTTATTGCCATAGCTACATTCGCATTTAAATGGTTAGTGTTGTAATAAAAGCCTGACCGTTAAATGCCATCGCCAAAGACGCTCATGGAGGTTTAATGAACGCCAGTAACGATCTCTTTAAGGACAAGTTGCTCAAGGACAAGTTGGAATTGCGCCACCCGCGTCCGACTGATGGTTTTCAGCTTAACCAGCTGGTGGCCGCCAGCCCGCCACTCGACACCAATTCGGTTTACTGCAATTTGCTGCAATGCCAGCATTTCGCCGAGACCTCGGTTGCAGCTGTGGTTAATGACCAGCTGGTGGGGTTTGTCTCCGGCTATTTGCTTCCCAATGATCCCGACACCCTGTTTATCTGGCAGGTGGTGGTGGGTGAAAAATACCGCGGCCAGGGCTTGGCCAAACGTATGTTGAATTGGCTGGTTGCCGCCACGGCGCTGGAAAATGCGCGCCATCTCATTACCAGTATTACGCCCGATAACCAGGCATCATGGATGTTGTTTGAAGGGCTTGCGCGCGATTGGCAAGCGCAGGCCGGCAAAGAAATGTTGTTTGCGCGCGAGCGACATTTTGCCAATCAGCATGATGATGAATATCTCCTGCGCATTTCCCCCTTGCCGAATCGGCCGCCTATTTCTTCCGCTTCCTATTCTTCTTCCGCGTCCTATTCCGATTTGCGCAGCAGCTTGCGTTTATCGCCCGGCAGGCGCTGGCTGGATTAAATAATTCACTGAATGTTTTTTTGTCGGGCAGGTTTCAGCTTGTTCACAAAATTCTTTTACCTAAAAAATGAATTTTTCTGTCGCCCATTTTTCGTTACAAAACTTTCGTTACAAAACCTTCGTTAAAAACTTTCGTTTAAAAAAGAGGAGCTGGACTATGCAAGTGTTCCAACAGATGGAGTCTGCCGTAAGGTCTTATTCACGCAGTTTTCCGGTGGTGTTTGGCCGCGCGCGCGGCAGCTATCTATTCGACCAGCAGGGCAATCCCTATCTGGATTTTTTAGCGGGCGCAGGTTCATTGAATTACGGACACAATAATCCGCTATTAAAAAAAGCCTTGCTGTCCTACATCGAAGCCGATGGGATTGCGCATGGTTTGGATATGCATACCAGTGCCAAAGCACATTTTCTGGAAACCCTGCGCGATCTTATTTTACAGCCGCGCGGATTGCATTATCGCGTGCAATTTACCGGGCCTACCGGTGCCAATGCTGTTGAAGCGGCAATGAAAATTGCGCGCAAAGTAAAAAACCGCGAAAAAATTATCGCCTTCACCAATGGCTTCCACGGTGTGTCGCTCGGCGCTGTTTCAGCAACTGGCAACGATCATCACCGCAGTGGTGCCGGTGTTGCGCTCGGTGGTGTTGAGCGCATGCCATTTTGCGGCTATCACGGGCGCGATACTGATACCTTAAAAATGATGGATACATTATTGAGTGATCCATCGAGCGGTGTTGATTTACCTGCGGCGGTCATTGTGGAAGTGGTGCAAGGTGAGGGTGGATTAAATGTCGCGGGCGATAGCTGGTTACAAGGCCTGCAAAAATTATGTCGCAAGCACGACATCTTATTAATTGTCGATGATATTCAAGCCGGCTGTGGTCGCACGGGTAGTTTTTTCAGTTTTGAAAGCAGCGGCATCAAACCGGATATTGTCACTTTGTCAAAATCGCTCAGCGGTTTTGGTTTGCCTTTCTCGATTGTGCTGCTGAATCCAGCGCTGGATATGTGGAAACCCGGCGAGCACAACGGCACTTTTCGCGGCAACAACCACGCGTTTGTCACTGCCACTGCCGCGCTCAAAACCTATTGGAGTGATGATCGTTTCCAGCGCGACATCCAAAATAAATCCGCCATTATTACCCGCAGTTTGCAAGCGATTGTCGATGCCAATAAACCGCTCGCCAAAGCCGTGAAAGGGCGCGGGTTTATGCAAGGCATCGAGTGCGCCAGTGGCGAAATTGCCGATGCCATTTCGCAGCATGCGTTTGAACGCGGAATGATTATCGAGACAGCAGGAAACCAGGGGCAAGTGGTGAAATGTTTTTGTCCGCTGATTATCAGCGAAGAGGATTTGTTAAAAGGATTAAATATTCTGGGGCGCAGTTTTGCAGCCGCGCTGAACGACTATCCCTCGCTCAAAACGGCGTAAGTTTTTCTGCGGCGATTAAAAATGTAATCGCCGCTGTTTCAAAATCGAAAAAGTGAAGTAAAGAGGTAGACATGATTATTCGACGTTTGGCCGATTCCCCCATGCAAGGTCGCTGTGTAAGTGCACCCGGTTGGGAAAGTAACCGGTTGTTGCTAAAAAGTGATAAAGCGGGATTTTCATTCCATATCACCCGCATCGTGAAGGGTGCGGAACTCCCCATGCATTATCAGCATCATATTGAAGCGGTCTACTGTATCGCGGGCCATGGTGAAATTACCGATATAGCCGCAGGCGAAACCCACGAAATCAAACCGGGCACGCTCTATGTGCTGGATCAGCACGACAAACATGTATTGCGTGCTTTTGAAGAATTAGAGCTGGCCTGCGTGTTCAACCCGCCGCTCATGGGGCGCGAGGTGCACAATGCCGAGGGCGCTTATGAATTGGGTGCGGAAGCTATTTAAAGCCGGGATGGAGTCACTTAAGTCGTCCATCTGGCTGGAGGCGGCTGGTTTCGACTTATAGCGATTCAATCTATTAGAAGTGTAAAGATGGGGAACCTTGGCGGAAATTGGGGAGTCGGAGCTATCCCGTTAAATTATTTATGAATGAAAACACTGTGATCTGATCGTCTGCATCTGTGTAGACAAAGACGCTGTATGGAGGTTTAGATGAACGCCAGAAACGATCTTTTGTTCGATAAGATTGAATTGCGCCACCCGCTTGCCAGTGATGGCGATGCCCTTAAAGGCCTCTTGGCCACCACCCCGGTACTCGACGGCAACTCTGTGCAATGCACGCTGTTGCAGTGTAGCCACTTCGCCAAGACCTCGGTTGCGGCATTCCTGAATGGGCGTTTGGTTGGTTTTGTATCCGCTTATTATCCTCCCAACGAGCCGCAAACCCTGTTCGTATGGCAGGTGGTAGTTTCCCAGCCGTTGCGTGACCTGGGGATGGGTAAAAAAATGCTGCATTGGCTGATTGCCCAGCCCGAGTGCCAGCAAGCGGTAAAAATGGTGACCGCCATTGGTATCAAGAACAGTAGCTCATGGTCGATGTTCGATGGTTTTGCGCGGGACATAGGTGCGCTGCCCATCAAATCCTTCGTCACTCCGATTAATGGCTCGTCCGCGCAACCCGATGAATACTTGTTGCGTATCGAACCGCTTCCCAACCGCACCGAACAATCCCTCAATAACCCGCTCGATGGTCTCAAAGCCAGCGGCTCGCATATTTCGGCGATGCGGCGTTGGTTGGATTAGTGTCGCACTGCGGCTAAATGCCGCACCCCTGCGACAATTTGTCACTGTGCGCCTCGCCCCAAAACACTTAGTGTGCCTGTCTAAATGACAGTTATCGGGTGTTGGGATGAGGCGAGTGAAAAATTTGAAGTCGTTGCTGGCGATTGCTATCGCCAGCTTGGCTGTTGCCGAAGGTGCATACGCGCACGACGAGGCATTGAAAAAAAAGCGCGCCGGTAATCCGCAAGAAGTTGAAGAGGTAAAAGTCTGGGGCGAAGCGCGCGACAGTGCCAGCGCCGGCTATACCAATCCCACCAGTTTGCTGACCCAGGAAGACATGGTCAGTATCAATGCCACCACTACCGAAGACCTGGTCAAATACGAGCCAAGCATCGTTATCCGCAAACGCTACATTGGTGACTCCAACGGCACCCTTGGTTTGCGCGGTTCCAATATGTTCGCCACACCGCGCTCAATGGTGTTTGCTGACGGTGTTCCCCTCCATTATTTATTGCAAACCCGCTGGAGCGGTGCGCCGCGTTGGACCATGGTGAGCGCAAGTGAAATTGCGCAGGTGGAAATTCTGTACGGGCCATTTTCGGCGGAGTACAGCGGCAATTCCATGGGCGGTGTGATCCTGATTGAAACTGCGATTCCGCAAGAGCGCGAGGTGCATATCGATGTGGATTATTTCACGCAGGATTTTTCGGCCTACGGCTTTAACGGCAATGTGGATGGCTACAAAACTTTTGTTTCCTACGGCGATACTTTCCACAGTGATGACCTGGGTGACCTCAGCGTTTATCTCTCCTACAACCGCTTGGAAAATAACAGCCAGCCTCAAAGTTTTTATTTTGATAGCAAGCGCACTCTAGCGAATGCCACACCAGTCACCGGCCTGATTAAAGATCAGGACGTGTACGGCAACGATGCCTATTATTTTGGTGATACCGGTGTTGAACAGGCGACGACGGACAACTTTAAAATCAAACTCGGCTACGATTTTGACAACTGGTCAAGCCTGTTAAATATCGCCTATGAAGATCGCAATACGCTGCGCGATTCTCCTAACAGCTATTTAAAAAATGCCGATGGCGAAACTGTCTGGTCTGGCAACTTTATTCAGGATGGTGTCGCCATCACCGTTCCTGCATCGCGTTTGGGTGCAAGCGAATTGGATCGCCGCAGTTTATCGACTGGCTTGCGTATCAAAGGCGACATAAGCGAGCACACTCGCGTTGAAGTGAACATGAGTGACTTCCGAATTTTGGAGGACAACAGTCGCGCGTCCAGCCGCTCACTTGAAGATCCTTTATTTCAAGGTAATGGTTTAACCACTAATTATGACGATACCGGCTGGCAAACATTGGAAGGTAAATTTACGTTCTCCGACCTGGGCGTTGATGGTATCGAGTTAATTACTGGCGCGCGTTACGAGGCCTATGAATTAAATCTGGACACCTACAATTCAACATCATGGACGCAAGCGGACAACGCCGGTTTCACCGGTCGCAGCGGTGGCAAAACCAATATCACCGCTGCCTTTGTGCAAATGAATTGGGACATTAATGAGCGTTGGGATTTGGCGCTGGGCGGCCGCTACGAGCGCTGGGAAAGTGAAGGTGGTTATTACAGCAAAGATGTTGCTGCAACACCGGAATTTGATTTGGTTGCAGTTGAAGATGCGTCCAGCAATCAATTCTCGCCCAAATTTTCTGTCGGTTATGTTCCGTCTGATACTTGGCTAGTGCGTTACTCTGCTGCAAAAGCCTATCGCTTCCCGATTGTGGAAGAGCTGTTTGCGCAGAGCCAATCCTACTCATCAGCTGTTGAAGCCCAACCGGATTTAAAACCGGAAAACGGTTTGCATCACAACCTGATGTTTGAAAAGCAATTTGATTCGGGTTACGCACGTATCAATATTTTTACCGAAACAGTTGAGGATGCGATTGAATCGCAAACTTCTTTTTTGCCCAGCGGTTCGCCAGTTGCCTCTGTCACTACTTTCTCGGCAGTTGATGAAGTGGAAACTGACGGTGTGGAATTGATTGTGAATCGCTACGGTGTGTTGGTGCCGGAGTTGGACATTCGCCTCAATGTTGCTTACACCAAATCGATTATTACTGATAACAGCATCGTTGAAGATACAAATCCAGATGTGCCCAGTATCGAAGGCAATGATTACCCGCGTATGCCGCGCTGGCGTAGCAATTTAATGGTGACCTATCACGCAACTGATCGCTGGGATCTAAGCGCAAATGTGCAATACGCCGATAAAAGTTTTGGTCGTCTGCAAAATGATGACACCGCTGAAAACGTGATGGGTGCGCAAGACGGTTATACACGCATCGGCCTCAAAACCACTTACGACTTTAGTGACAATATTGAGTTGGGTTTTGGTGTGGATAATCTCACCAACGAAATCAGTTACGTTGCTCACCCCTGGCCGGGCAGAAGCCTCTACGCCAGTCTGTCTTACGATATGTAAAAAAAAAGAACGCCATCAACTCTGCAGCCCAATCAAATCAATCCTGCGTGCTCTATCGCACCATTTGGCGCTGGCATTTTTATGCCGGCATTTTTTGTATTCCATTTGTGATTATGTTGTCGATCACTGGCGCAATTTATCTATTCAAACCCTATTACGAAAACTGGCACGAAAGCCAATACAACGGGCTGGTTGTTAGTGGCGAGCGTCTGCCTGCCAATCAAGTTATCCAAGCTGCTTTGAATGAAATCCCCAACGGAAAATTATTGAGCTTTCGCCTGCCGAAAACAGAAACGGATGCAGTATTGATCAAAGTGCAGGCCGAACAAAACTGGCAAATATTTGTGAACCCTTACACAGCAGAAGTGTTAGGCAAACAAGACAGCCAGTGGCAGTTGATGAATATCGTAAAAACTATTCACGGCGAATTAATGATTGGCAATGTTGGCTCTGTTTTGGTTGAGTTAGCAGCATGTTGGGCGATTGTGTTGATCCTATCCGGTTTGTATTTGTGGTGGCCGCGCAAAGCGCAAGGCATGGCTGGTGTTTTGTATCCACGCTTGCGCAATGGCAGTCGCACGTTTTGGCGCGACCTGCACGCCGTTACCGGCATTTGGATTTCATCGCTCGCGTTATTTTTATTAATCACCGGCTTGCCTTGGGCACTGGTGTGGGGCGCGGCCTTAAAAGAAGTGCGCAGTTTTGAAATGAAGCCAGTGCAGCAGGATTGGACACAAAGCCGTGCGCAAGAACATCAACACTGGCGTGCCCAAGCGGCGGAATCGTTTGATCTCACGCCCGATGTATTGCGCACTGCCGACCAGTTGCAGTTGGCACCGCCAGTTGAATTAAGCGTGGCCAGTATTAATCATCAACATGATCAGGCAACAAACGCCCATATCACCGAATACATCTGGAAAGCGTCATCGCAAAGTGCGAATCGCCCGCAGCGCGCCGATGTCTGGATTAAAGGCGATGGCAGCATCGAAAAACAAAGCGGGTTTGCGGAAAAGAAACTTTTGGATAAAGCCATAGGTGTCGGGATCGCCGCACACGAAGGCGCACTGTTTGGCTGGTTTAATTTGTTGCTCGGTGTGCTTACTTGCCTTGGGCTTGTTTTGATTAGTGTCAGCGGTTTTATTTTATGGCGCAAACGCAAACCCCATGCC
>DATIGS010000108.1:0-4609 GCA_035481425.1 Cellvibrio sp.
TTTTGCTTTTTGCAAAAACTCCTCTTCGCCTTCTTTAAGCGAAATGGAGTTGACGATGGGTTTGCCTTGAATACATTTCAAGCCAGCTTCGATTACATCCCACTTGGATGAATCCACCATAATCGGTACGCGCGCGATGTCCGGCTCGCCAGCAATTAAATTCAAAAAACGCACCATGGCTTTTTCAGCATCGAGCATGCCTTCGTCCATGTTGATGTCGATTACCTGCGCACCGTTCTCAACTTGTTCCAGTGCAACTTCCAATGCGGTGGAATAATCTTCTTCCACAATCAGGCGTTTGAAACGCGCAGAACCGGTTACGTTGCAGCGCTCACCGACGTTTACGAACAGGGAATCTTTGGTGATGTTGAACGGCTCCAAACCCGAGAGACGGCAGGCGGGTTCAATCTCGGGAATTGCACGCGGTGGATATTTGCTCATCACATCGGCCAGCGCCTTGATGTGCGCCGGCGTAGTACCGCAGCAGCCACCGATAATATTTAAGAAGCCGCTTGCGGCAAATTCTTCAACAATCGCGATCATTTCTTGCGCGGTTTGATCGTACTCACCAAATTCGTTGGGTAAACCGGCGTTGGGGTGGGCGCTCACAAAACAATTTGCTACGCGTGACATTTCCTGCACGTATTGGCGTAATTCTTTTGCGCCCAGTGCGCAGTTCAAACCCATGCTAAGTGGACGAGCGTGTGCGAGCGAGTTGTAAAAGGCTTCAGTGGTTTGGCCTGAAAGTGTGCGGCCGGATGCATCGGTAATGGTGCCGGAAATCATAATCGGCAATTCAAAACCGACATTGTCAAAATATTGTTTTACTGCGAATACCGCCGCTTTGGCGTTAAGGGTATCGAAAATCGTTTCGATCAAAATAATATCGGCGCCGCCATTGACCAAGCCATCCATCGATTCCAGATAGTTTTCCACGAGCTGATCAAAGGTCACATTGCGGGCACCCGGATCATTCACATCTGGGGAGATGGAGCAAGTACGACTGGTCGGCCCAAGTACACCGGCAACAAAGCGCGGTTTGGCCGGATTTTTTGCCGTCATTTCATCGCAGAGTTCACGCGCGAGTTTGGCTGAGGCGAAATTCAGTTCATAGGTGAGCTCCTCCATCTCATAGTCGGCCATGGAAATCCGGGTGGAGTTGAAGGTGTTGGTTTCCAGAATATCGGCACCGGCTTCCAGGTATGCGCGTTGGATCTCGCGGATGACTTCTGGTTTGGTGATGCTGAGCAAATCGTTATTGCCGGCGATATCCATGTGGTAATCGGCAAAACGTGCGCCGCGATAATCCGCCTCTTGCAGCTTGTAGCTTTGGATCATGGTGCCCATACCGCCGTCGAGAATCAGAATGCGTTCTTTGATAGCGTTGTGAAGCGAGTCGATACGGGCTTTGAGTGCGGCTGGAATAGTCATGGAAAACCTTTGGCGATTAAGTAATTGCCAAGGCTTGGCCATGGCAATATCAAAAAAGTTTGATATAGAAAAATGGCGCGAATTCTAGCAGAAAAAGCCTGCTACGAGGGCGGGCTTTAGGGGGATTTAGTGGGTAAACCTTAGCGCCGTCTGAATCTCGGTAATGGATCCAGCAATCAGTTTAGTCTTGATTGATGTTGGTTGGGCGCTAATCGATGAGGCTGGGGATTTATCTCGCTGAAGGAATTTTAGTGCAGCACCTTTTTGGCTGATTCACTCTTTTCAGGAGTTTCAGGGCGTAGGTGGAGCAGGGTAAGGCCGGCAAAAAAAGCAAAACCACAACCTGCAACCACGATGTTCTCAGGGTGAAGTGCGCCAAAAATGACATTGGCGATTGCCAGGCTGAGGTACATGGTGAGGCGCAACATTTTGCTGTTCAGTAAAAAACCGGTGGAATCGGAGGACGACATATAAAACTCCAGAAGGGAATGAAATCCCATTTTCTATTGCGTGGTGCATTAGCTATTGGCGCACATTACTACCTTAACCATAGACCATGAATCGTTACATTGCCGTTTCATTTTCACTATGACCATAAATTCTTCAGAATCTACCCCATTTGTATGACGGATACGCAAATAGGGTATGCCCATCCTCCCTATGGCTTCGATAGTAAAATCCTCGTGTCTTTTTCGGACTTTGCTAGTGCCTTGGCTACTGGCTTTGCAGTAGAATACCCGAGTATTTTAATCAGGTATTAGTAAAGGTTTATATGGTCAACGTCGATATCACCGAATCAGCCCAACAATATTTGAAAGAATTGCTGGATAAGCAAAAAGACAATGACGGCATAGGTATTCGCATGTTTGTGGCCAATCCTGGTACATCCAATGCGGAAACCTGTATCGCTTATTGCCGCCCCGGCGAGGAGAAAGAGGGCGATGTGATTGTTCCGCTCAAGGGCTTCAATGCCTATTTTGAAGAGCGCAGCCTGCCATTTTTGGAAGATGCCAAAGTGGATTACGCGGCCGACCGTATGGGCGGTCAGCTCACCATTCGCGCCCCCAACTCCAAAATGCCACGGGTGACGGACGATAGTCCCTTGGAAGACCGCATCAACTATGTGCTGTACAACGATGTAAACCCAAGTCTTGCTTCCCACGGCGGTAACGTCAGCCTGGTAGAGGTGACCGAGGATATGATCGCCATTTTGAAGTTTGGCGGCGGTTGCCAAGGCTGTGGCTCAGTTGCGATTACCTTGAAGCAGGGTATCGAAGTGCAATTGATGGATAAGTTGCCGGAGCTAAAAGGCATCCGCGATGTAACCGACCACACGGATCGCAGCAACGCTTATATGTAAGCCTTGATCTCTCTCAAAGAGAGAAAGATACCGCCTACATGGCGGTATTTTTTTGCCTGAAATATGACCGGACCTTCTCACTCCATGGCTCTCGTTCGGCGCGGTTTTATAAGGTCTAACCCCTGGAAGCCTTTTGGTTTGGGCTCGGCGCACAAATTTGCAAACTGGCGTGCCAAAATAATTTCAAATGAGAATGATTGTTGTTGCCAACAGTAATGGTTATCAATAATATGCGCGCCTAAATCTTCTTTGCGTATTAATACTAACTATTACAGGGCTTGTTATGACCATATCCAAATCTACCCATATCGTTTCCAAAAAGCGTACAACGGGGCTGCACTTTACTGCGACCGCTCTGTCCTCTGCGATGTTGTTGGCTTCAGCTGGCGTAATGGCAGCAGATGAAGTCAAAACGGAAAACAAGACCCTTAATACCGTCAAAGTAGAAGCCGACGCGATCAATTCTTATAAAGCTGAAAAACCAAGCTCACCCAAGCAAACCCAACCATTGGTTGATATCCCACAAACCATCGTGGTGGTGAAGAAAGAGCTGTTCCAGCAACAAGCAGCGACAACCCTGAGCGATGCCTTGCGCAATACCCCCGGTATCACCATGCAAATGGGTGAGAACGGCAATACCTCTACTGGCGACTCTATTTTTATGCGTGGCTTTGATGCGCAATCCAGTATTTATGTGGATGGTATCCGCGACTTGGGCAGCATCAGCCGCGACACCTTTAACACCGAGCAAGTGGAAATCGCCAAGGGCCCTGCAGGTTCAGACAATGGCCGTGGCTCTGCTTCCGGTTATGTGAATATGAGTTCCAAGACTGCGAATCTGGAAGAGGCGGTTTCTGGTAGCTTGATTGGCGGCACTGCTGATTACGGCCGCGCTACAGTTGACGCCAATGCTGTGTTGGGCGAGACAACGGCGTTGCGTGTGAACCTGTTGAAACAGGAAGCCGGCGTTGATGGCCGCGATGAAGTAGAAAGCAATTTTGAAGGTTTTGCCGGATCACTCGGTCTGGGCCTGGGTACCGAAACCCGTTTCTACGTGAATTATTTGAATATGCAGCAATCCGGCGTGCCTGATGGTGGTATCCCTACTATCGGTTTGGATGGCTATTACAACGCTATTTTTGACACTGGCGCTTTGGCCGGTCAGCAGCCCGAGCAAGTGGATACCGAGAATTTCTACGGTTCAACCGGTGACCACAATGATGTTAATGCCAATATGACCACTGTGCGTATTGAGCACGATCTGCAAGAAAACGTAACCCTGCGCAACACCTCGCGTTATGGCCGCACCCAGCAAGATCAGGTATTGACCGGAACCGGCGCTATTACTTTTGTTCCGCCAACCAATCAGGATGCCTGGACTGTTGCGCTGTCGCGCCAGGGTAAGGATGTCACCAACGAAATCCTGACCAACCAAACCAATGTCACCGCGACCTTCATGACCGGCGATATTCAACACGAATTGTCATCCGGTGCTGAATTCATTTATGAGAGTCAAATCAGTTACGGTGTTGGTACTCCCTATGTAGCTGCAAACTCCGCAACCCGCGCGACCCAGGCGCCGAATAATCTGTACAGCCCGACCACCGATATGGTGTTCCAACCGGTTGTACGTGATGGCACCAAAACCGAAGGTGAGACGACTACCTATAGCGTTTACGCGATAGACACCATCACCTTCAACCCACAATGGGAACTGAACCTGAGTTTGCGTGGCGATCGCTTCCACACCAATACCACTCAAATTACCCGTCAGGCTGTTGCGACTCCACAAACTATCCCTGTAGGTACTTACCTCGG
>DATIGS010000109.1:0-6088 GCA_035481425.1 Cellvibrio sp.
ATCACGGACTGAAAACTGACTCAGCTTGTTCATGCAACCACCTCACACTGAATAATTAGATTAAGGGGAAGGCATACAATAAAACTCCTTGCTGCATTCAAATAATCAGTATAGGGAAGATAACCCTGCTGTCGAGCAAGCCCGGTAAAAGTTCATATGGCACCCAGTGACTGCAATACCCACTGCTTTAATTGCGGTATCGGCATTGCACCGGATACACGCTGAATCTCCCTTCCGCCTTTAAACAAAATCAAGGTAGGAATACTGCGGATACCCCACTCCTGGGCAATAGCAGGCACCGCTTCGGTATTGAGTTTGGCGAGGCGGATATGCGGCTCCATTTGCGCAGCGGCCTGCTCAAACACCGGCGCGAAACTTTGGCAGGGGCCACACCAGGGCGCCCAGCAATCCACCAGCACCGGAATATCATTTTTTTCGATGGTGCTCGCCAGATTATCCAGATTTAATTCGAGAGGCTTGCCGATAAATAACGGCTGTTTGCATCTACCGCAATTAGGATTGTCACCCAAACGATCCATAGGCAGGCGGTTGGTTGCAAAGCAGTGAGGGCAATTGATTTGTGCGCTGGACATAAGATTTTCACCTTGTGGACTATTCAAAAAAGAAAGGCTTACAAACTGACACTTCGCATTGAATGATGCAAGCGCCCACACCAACACTAAATAAAAAAGCCCGCGCGGCAAAAGGGGTGCAGCGCGGGCAAAAAAAATTACGACTTACAATAAGAAACGCTTAGGATTACAACTCAAGCCTTAACGCGTGGCGACAGATTGCTCCGCCAATTCCCAACCGCCACCGAGCGATTTATACACCGCTACCAAATTCAACAAGACTTGCATATCGCTCTGCGCCAATTCGGCACTGACTACCAATTGCGAGCGCTGCGCATCCAACACGGTTAAAAAATCGCTGCTGCCAACTTCGAATTTTTTATTGGCCATGTCCGCCGCCAGGTTGCTTGCGTTCAATGCGCGCTGCAGCCCGGTGCGTCGCTCTTCTTCTCGCGAAAAATTTTGCAGCGCATTATCGGTTTCTTCCAACGCGACTAACACTTGCTGCTCAAACTCGGCAATTCGCGCTTGTGTGCGTGCATCTGCTGCATCGATTTGCGCATCTACACGCCCGAGGTTAAATGCCGCCCACTGGATGCGCGGTGAAAACGAAAATGTATCCGTATCGCTATTGCCAAGGCGTGTCCAATCCGTCGATAAATAACCGAGCCCACCACTAAACGTAACGCGCGGATACAGGTCTGCCACATGGATATTGTATTCGGCCACCGCTCCTGCAAGTGCTTGCTCTGCACGGCGCACATCCGGGCGACGCTTTAATAAATCGGTTGGATTGCCCACCGCAAACGAGGCCGGAATTTCCGGCAGCGATTTCACTTGCGTCAATTCCGCTTTCAATGCTTCACCTGGTTTTCCGGTTAACACACCTATGCGATTCAAGGCCACATTCACGCGCGCATTCAACCCCGGAATAGTAGAGCGGGTTAATTCCAGTTGCGATTCTGCGCGCGCCACATCCAAATGATCGCCGCGCCCCATGGATTCCAAACGCTGGGTTAGTTCGAGCGTCTCTTGCTGATTGAGCACGTTGCGCAGCGCCACATCCAGCAAATACTGGTTGCCGCGCAAACTGATATACGCACCTGCCACTTCAGCCGCAATGCTCACTTGCGCCGCTTGCAAATCCGCTTCGCGCGCCGCGAGCTGCGCTTTGGATAATTTCACTCCGTTGCGCACGCGCCCGAATAAATCCAACTCCCAACTTGCATCAAAACCGGCGACATAAGTTTCGCTGATGCGCGATCCGCTCTCACCCACTACATCGGCACTTTGTTTTTGGCGTACACCCGATGCACTCGCTTCAACAGTGGGATAGCGGTCCAATTTGCTATCGCGCAATAGCGCGCGCGATTCTTCCAGCGAAGCTTGCGCGATACGAATGCTGTGGTTTTGCTGCAATGAATCTGCAATTAATTGATTCAATTGCTCATCCTTTAATTGCGCCCACCAGGCAGCCACTGGCTGCTGCGCTGTGATTCGTCCATCTTGCTGCAATTGAAACGCAGCAGGTGCACGTTGTACCTGTGCGAGATCACGCGCGTGTTCAACCGATTTAAAACCGCTACAGGCGCTGATCAACAATGGCAGCACAGCTAGCGCAAAACTTTTCACAACAATTGATGATGTTTTCATACAGTCACCCCTTTATCGGTTGCTGCGGGCTTATGTCCATCTACAGAACCGTTTAGCGATTCATACAATTCTTTGCCTTCCACTTTGTACGAGCGCTTGCCTTCCAGTTTGCGCAGCAACACGTAGAACATAGGCGTAAAGAACAGACCAAAGAAAGTCACACCCAACATGCCGGCAAATACCGCGATGCCCATTACACTACGCATTTCCGCACCGGCGCCGGTGGAGAACACCATCGGCACCACACCCATAATGAACGCGAACGAGGTCATCAGGATTGGGCGCAAACGCATACGGCTCGCGGTAATCGCCGCTTCATAAGTTGCCATACCGCGCTGCTCCAATTCGCGCGCAAACTCCACAATCAAAATCGCGTTTTTACTGGCGAGCCCCGCGAGTACGAACAAGCTGATCTGCGTGAAAATATTGTTGTCGCCATTGGTAATCCACACACCAAAAAGCGCAGACAAAATTGACAGCGGAACAATCGATACCACCACCAGCGGCAACGCCAAACTTTCGTATTGCGCCGCGAGCACTAAAAACACCAGCAACAAACACAGCGGCAAAATATACACAGCGGTATTTCCAGCAAGCACTTCCTGATAGGTCAAATCAGTCCATTCATACACAATCCCGGCAGGCAACACTTCATCCAGAATTTCAGCGATAGCATCCTGCGCCTGGCCACTGGAATATCCGGGCGCAGCATTACCGTTAATATCTGCCGCCAAATAACCGTTGTAGTGCGCCGCGCTTTCCGGGCCGTAACTTTCTTTCATCGCCAACACTGAACCCAAGGGCACCATATCGCCCTGAGCATTGCGCACTTTCAAATTCAATGCATCGGATGGCGTGTTGCGATATTCCGCGTCCGCTTGCGCAATAACCTGATAGGTGCGGCCAAATTGGTTGAAGTCATTGATATAGAGCGACCCCAAATAAATTTGCATGGTGTCGAATATTTCTTTCACATTCAGGCCAAGTTGTTTGGCTTTGGTGCGATCCACATCGGCATACAATTGCGGCACATTGATTTTGTAATTGGAGAACACACTCGCCAGTTCCGGGCGTTGCATGGCTTTTTGTTGCACTTGTGCAACCACTTCCGCTAATTTCTCGTAACCCAATCCAGCGCGATCTTCAATTTGCAATTTAAAGCCACCGGTAGTACCCAGACCGCGCACTGGCGGTGGTGGGAATACTGCGATAAACGCTTCTTCCACACCTGCGAATTTCATTTGCAATTTTTGTGAAATCGCGGCCGCTGAAAGTTCTTTACCTTTGCGCTCTTCAAACGGTTTCAAGGTTAAAAACACAATGCCCGCGCTGGAGCTATTGGTGAAACCATTAATGCTCAAGCCAGGGAATTGCACCGCACTTTCCACACCGGCTTCCGCCAAACCAATCTCACCCATTTCGCGAATCACTTGCTCAGTGCGCGAGAGGGTTGCGCCATCGGGCAATTGCGCAAACGCAATCAAATATTGTTTGTCCTGCGCTGGCACAAAACCTTTGGGAATAATATTGAAGCCGACAGTAGTGATACCCAGCAACAAGGCATACACACCAATCGCCAGGGTTTTGCGGCCAAGCAATTTCCCGACCTTGGTTGAGTAATTGCCGGAGGCGCGATTAAAACTGCGGTTAAACCAACCAAAGAAACGGCCAAATAGTTTATCCATCACTTTGGTCAAACGATCTTTGGGGGCATCGTGGCTTTTTAACAGGAGTGCAGCGAGCGCCGGGCTCAAGGTCAGCGAGTTGATCGCGGAAATCACCGTAGAGATTGCAATGGTCAACGCGAATTGTTGATAGAACTGGCCAGTCAAACCGCTTACAAATGCAATTGGCACAAACACCGCAATCAGGGTTAATGAAATAGCAATAATCGGCCCGCTAACTTCCTGCATGGCTTTATAAGTCGCGGCGAGTGGCGTTAGGCCTTCTTCGATATTTCGCTCAACGTTTTCCACTACCACAATCGCATCATCCACCACGATACCGATTGCCAATACCAATCCAAACAGCGACAAGGTATTAATCGAAAATCCAAATGCCCACATCAGCGAGAAGGTACCCACAATCGATACCGGCACCGCCAGCAGCGGAATAATTGATGCGCGCCAGGTTTGCAAAAACAGGATCACTACCACCACAACCAATGCCAGGGCTTCGAGCAGGGTTTTGATTACTGCTTTAATCGAACTTTTTACAAAAATGGTTGGGTCGTACACCACTTCGTATTCAACGCCCTGCGGAAAACGGGTTTTCAATTCCGCCATGGTGGCGCGCACCGCGTCAGAAATCTGGATAGCGTTAGCACCGGGCGATTGGAAAATAGGAATGGCCACTGCAGGGCGGCTGTCGAGCATTGCATTCAAGCTGTATTCCGACGGCCCCATGTCGATACGCGCAACATCTTTCAAGCGGGTAATTTCGCCGGTCGCGCCGGCGCGAATAATAATTTCACCAAACTCTTCCGGATTATCCAAACGGCCTTTGGCATTGATGGGCATTTGCACATCGACCAAATCCGTTACCGGCGCGCCGCCGATCATGCCCGCAGCCACTTGCACGTTTTGTTCGCGGATGGCATTGGTCACATCATTGGCAGTGAGATTTTTCTCCGCAATTTTTTCCGGGTTCAACCAGATACGCATGGCGTAATCGCCCGAGCCGAATAAACGCACCTGGCCAACACCGGATACTTTGGCGAGTTCGTCTTTGATATTCATCAACGCATAGTTGCGCAAATAAAGTTCGTCGTAACTTTTGTCCGGCGAAATCAAATGCACCACCATGGTTAAGTCAGGCGAACTTTTTACGACAGTGACACCGCGCTGGCGGGTTACATCGGGCAAGCGCGGTAAGGCTTGCGATACACGGTTTTGTACCATCTGTTGCGCAAGGTCAACGTCAGTACCAATTTTAAAGGTAACGGTTAAGGTCAGACGTCCGTCGGTGGTTGCTTGCGAAAACATGTACAACATATTTTCGGTGCCGGCCAATTGCTCCTCCAGTGGTGTTGCCACAGTTTCGGCAATGACCTTCGGGTTGGCGCCGGGATAAGACGCACTCACCACCACCGATGGCGGCGACACCTCGGGATATTCCGAGATGGGCAATTGAAACATAGCGAGTAAACCGGCGATAAAAATCAGCAATGAAATTACGCCAGCAAAAATGGGTCGATCCACAAAAAATTTGGATATATTCATGATGCGCCTGCCTGCAATGGCTGCAAAAGTAAACGTTAAATAAGATTCAAGAGACGTGTTTGGAGAGCACTGGTGCAAAGCACCAGTGCTATTCATCACGTACAAACTATGAAAGTAAAAGCTGCGAAATTAAAAACGATGAAATTAAATGAAGAGGATTTTTACGGGTTGGACGCAACTGTCGCAGCAGCACCCACTTGGGTCACGCTCGGATTCACCACTGTATTCGGTCGCACATGCGATAAACCGTTCACGATAATCTTATCGCCGGCACTCACACCTGCCACCACTACACGCTGGCCTTGATAGTGATCACCCAGTGTAATTTCGTGATAAGTCGCGGTGTTATTTTCATCGACTACCAACACAAACTTTTTACTTTGGTTGGTGCCGATGGCGCGCTCTGGCACCAGCAGCGCTTGCACTTTTTCTGCAGAGCCAAGGCGCACATTGGCAAACATTCCCGCGGTTAATGCACCGTCTTTATTATCAAACAATGCACGGGCGCGGATGGTGCCGCTATTGGTGTCGAGGCGGTTGTCGAACGCCGAAATATAGCCGGTATAAGTCACACTGCTATCGCTCGCGAGCGCCAATTCAACCGGCATCTCCTGGGTGTTTTTGGTATTGCGCACGAACTCA
>DATIGS010000110.1:0-8071 GCA_035481425.1 Cellvibrio sp.
AGTTATTTAGCGATGATCCTGAAGTGATTGCTATTGGATTATGGGCATTTGCGTTGAGCTTTTTAGCCGAGCCATGGCGCACCGTAAACATTACTATTGGCAGCGCACTGCGTTGCACAGGTGACGCAGCATTTACCTCCATTTCCAGTATCGGGGTTATCTGGTTATTTTCAGTGCCCTTTGCTTATATCCTGGCAATACCCTGTGGATTGGGTTTGTACGGATTATTAATTGCCGCAGTATCGGATGAGTTTATTCGCGCGCTTATTAAATGCTGGCGGTGGCGGAAAGGTTATTGGAAATATACTGGCGTTGCTGCACGGGAGCAGCAACGCTAATGGCCTGGTTTTATTATCCTTATAAAAAAATCAGCTCTTTAGTGGTTCCGTACAATATGTAAGCAGATATTGCGACATAAAGTGCGAGGGTAAAAAATTCTATTTCCCTCGACAGTTTTGGCCGGAGAATCTGAATCAGAAAAAATGCAGGAATATAATAGCGAGGCTCGACCAGAGGATGGCTGATGGCAGCCAAAGGCGCAATAAATATCAACCAGCGCCAACGCCAATCAGGCAATTCAATAGTTAATAAACTTAAAAAGGTCCAGGCTGCGAGCAGATACGAAAGTGCTTTGATGATCGGGAAATCTGTTAATAGGTGCATTAATCCGTTATGTACGAAGTAGTCGTACATAATTGTGTTGTAAGGATGGGTATTTTTTAAAGTACCAACATAGAGAACAAATCCTATCGCAAGCAGGAGAAGGGTTATTGGCTTGCGAAGTAGCGGAAGAATTTTAGGGATTTGGGTAATGTGGGTGGGTAGGAATAAAACCCAGGTGCAGATTAAAAATACGTGCAGATTTGACAGATTAAATGCAGACATTTTGTGTGCTGCCGCATCACCGATTGCTACGCCGCCATTAATATAAACAAAAATAAGGAAACCGATAAAAACTACATTAAATACTGCTCCCTTGAATAGGGCATTTTTAAATAGTTGCACGGCATTTTTTTTGTCAATGGCGGTGATCGAGTCAAAGCACACATATAAATAAATTAAGCCTATCCATGCAACATTATCCTGTCGAATCAGAACAGACAGTGCCCCTGCAAGACCTGCCCACAGATAGTGCCGTTGTAATGATAGTAATAAGGTCAGTGCAACCCCACACAATGACCATATATCTGTGTATAAAACGAAAAAATAAGGAAAAATAAGCGGTGTGAAATAAACTTGGAGAGTTTTAATCCACGCGTCTGCTCCGCAGTAAAAACGAGCTGCAAAATAAACGACGGGTACAGTTAATAAGGCAAAACCAAGGCTTATTAAACGCAATAGATTGTCGTGATAACCCCCAGTGAACTGCACTATCTTTCCAATAATAAAATGATAGGTGGGCGGGACAGTAATATTACCTGCCAACTTGTTTTGGCCATCATAAAATAGCCAGATTTGACCTGCATGGAACCCCTCATCCGCATGAAGCGAGCTGTTCATGGTAACTATCACATAACCGAGAAGTGCAGAAATAAGCACGATCAGTATCATTGTTACCGTATGTGAAGGTGCTGGATAGTGAGATTGAAGGTTGTGGTTATTCACGGTTTATTTCTTCATAAAGCCGAGCTCTTCGGCGACATAATAAATAGGGCGATTTTTTACTTCTTTATAAATTCGTCCAATGTATTCGCCCATGAGCCCCATAAAAAATAGTTGGATACCACCCACAAAAAGCATAACGGTCATCAATGACGCATAGCCAGGTACATCCGGCCCACCTACAATCGCTTTGATGAGGGTGAATGCACCGTAGAGAAATGATATTGCTGATACGGTCAAGCCTAGATATACACCCATCCGGATAGGGATGGTGCTAAATGATGTTATGCCGGACAGGGCGAAGTTCCATAACTTCCAGTAGTTAAATTTGGTTGTTCCTTGTGCCCGGTTCTGCCGTACAAATTCCACTGTAGTGCTTTTAAAACCAGGCCAACAAAACAACCCTTTCATAAAGCGATCTTTTTCTGGCAGCTGGCGTATAGCCACGATCACCTTTTTATCCATTAGACGATAGTCGCCAACGTTCTCCGGTATTTTTACATCGCTGACACGGTTGAATAATTTGTAAAACCAGCCAGCAGTATTGCGTTTCATTGCTGTATCGCCATCGCGTGAAATACGTTTTGCGTATACCACATCAAACCCTGCGCGCCACTGATCGATCATTTCACCGATAATTTCTGGCGGGTCTTGGAGATCGGAATCAATAGGAATAACGGCGTCCCCTGAGCAGTAGTCGATGGCTGCCGTCATCGCTGCTTCTTTGCCGAAATTGCGTGATAACGCTATAACTTTAATGTTCGGATTTTCAATGTGCTTTTGTCTGAGCAAAGTCAGCGTGGCGTCTTTTGATCCATCATCGATACAGATTATTTCGTGGTCCATATCGATACCGGCCAACACTTTTTCCATAACCGAGAAAAAGTTGTCTATGCCTTCTGCTTCGTTATACATGGGTACAATAATTGATAATAATTGCTTCATGATCTTATTCGTCAGTATGAATTAAAGAAAGAAATGGCCAGACACACTGCCATACACAATGTAGGCAGCGAGCAGTATGTAACACACGAGTGTTCCGGTTTCTACTGCGGGTGATAATGCGGGGCGCAGCAAGTGAATTGTCAGGTATGCAGGGAAATAATAACGGGGCTCGATCATGGGATGGCTAATGACGGCCAAGGGAATAACCAATAAAGCCCACTTGAAACGTTGTTCCGGTAGTTTCATAACCACAAGACTGAGCAGCATCCAGATGGCGAGAATATAGCTAATACTTTTGACTAAAATGTTTTGGGTTAAATAATGGGCCATTCCATTATGAAGAAAATAGTCAAACATGGAATTGTTATAGCCATGGGGATTGGTAAAGCTGCCCATGTAAAGCAAGAACCCAGCTGTTATTAAGGCGAGGTTCCAATGGTTGCGCAAAAAACTAATAATATCTGGCAATAATTTTATGTTTAGAGGTAAGTATAAAAACCAGGCAAGGATCAAAAAAATATAAAAATTAGCAAAATTGGCTGATCCCGAGTTGTGTTGGTCTTTATCGCCTATCGCGACTCCGCCGTTGTAGATAACAAATGCGATGAAGGCAAAGAATATGGCAATGTATGGCGCGCCCTTCACAAAGCCATTCTTAAATATAGTTTTTATGCGATACATTTCATCTTGATTTGTTTTTTCGAAACAAATTAATAGAAACGAAAAGCCCACCCATATTATTGAATCTTGTCTTAAGCAGATGGCAGCCAATCCGATTAGTGCAGATAATGCATAGCGCTTATTTAATGCGAAATATAAATTAAGCGATATTAAGAGTAGTGCCCATATATCGGTGTAAATTAAAAAGTAATAGATAAACATTAGCGGCAGGAAAAATAACTGCAAGGTACGTATGCCCGCCTCTTGGGGATGATATTTACTGATGAGTTTGTAAAAAACCGGGATAGTTAATAGTGAAATAAGTAAGGAAATGAGTTTGAGTAAATTGTCATCGTAGTAGCCAATTTGGCGAACAATGAATCCTATTATGTAGTGGTAGGTTGGCGGTACTGTGATGGTTTCAGCAAAGGTTGTCCCGCCACTGTAATAGACCCATATTTGTGGGGCGTGAAATCCTTCATCTGAGAAGAGCCCTCCATGAATGCAGAAAATCGTATAAGCAAATACAGCTGCGATAAAAACAATCAATGAGACCAGGCTGAGGTCATACCTGTCGCGACTATTGATGTTGGGATCGTAAACTACGGGGTAATTCATTTTGGACATCTCTCTTCTAATCATATCCAGGATCTATCGGCATCTACGCGTTGTTGCGCTTTAGTGTTTGCGGTAAATCCATAGTTTGTGCATGGAATAGTTAAAAACCAATGTCAGTCCCGATGCCAGAAATTGGGCAATCAGGTATTGATTTATTAAAAATAAAAAAATGGCAAAAAGAAGGGTGCTCAGGCCTAAGCCCATAGCGGCAGTAACAACGAATTTGGGCAGCGTGTGCCAGTGGTTGCTGTTGCTGGCAAACGTGAAGTGATAATTCACGAGATAGCTAAAAATGGCCGCAATTCCGTAGGAAACAGCAGAGGCAGCGATCTCGGGTAAAAGCCGCAATTCGATTAATAAGGCAAGTAGGATGAATTGTAAAAGTGTGGCTATGCCGCCTACACCCACAAACAGGACCAGGCGATTCAGGGCGTTCCTATTCATTATTATATGGTCTACAAAGTTATTATCAGTTGTTAGTGAGAGGCATTAATTTTTCTGGCCGTACCCTAACATATTTTGGCGATAAGATAACCCAAGTAGCCAGAAAGTGAAGCGGTAGATTGTGAATCGGTGAGGTCCGTCAGGAATCTTGTCTGTGAGCTTTATGAGATAACTGCGAACATTGTTGAAGAGGAGGGTTTAACAACTACGCCCAACGCAATGCCGCACCGGCGCGCTCGATGTACATGTATTCCACCTTGTTAGTATGCGGGTGGCATGCATGGCGCAAATGGTGATGGTCCATGGTCGATCCCATGTATTCCCAGCAATGGCCTTCATATACGCAAAGAGGGTCCCCCGCGTTTAAACGATAACTGGCAAGCTCATCCCACATTTTTTGCCATTCGGGATGGTTGATGTCGAGATACTCCATAAATCTTCCTTTGGGCGAAAAACCTGTTGGTGGATCAGGATAAATCTTTTCAGTTATTCTCGTTTATTAAATTATTTTGTCAAGAATGATAGATAACTTAATGATTTATATGGATTTAGATAAACAATAAATTGCATATTAGGTCGCTTATTATAAAGAAGTTCGTCACAAAAATGACGCTTAAATTTGTTTTTTTTGTGTAAAAAGGTAGCATAAAAGGGGGGGTGGGTTACAAAAGGATATAGGCACTGCGTCGTGATTACCTTGACATTACAGTTGCTGAAATGTTTACAGTGGTTATGTTAATCGGTGTGATATTTAAATGGAGATGGAATGAATATCAGTCAGGCAGCTCAGGCATGCGGTTTGCCTAATAAAACTATTCGGTATTACGAAGAGATAGGGTTGGTAGTGCCGAGGCGGCAGGAGGGGAATGATTACCGCGTTTATTCATTGGACGATGTAGTGCAACTGCGATTTTTACAGAGAGCCAGGGCGGTTGGCTTTAGTCTTGATGAGTGTCGCGAGCTTTTAGCACTTTATGCTGATCCCGAGCGTCGTTGTGTTCAGGTAAAGGCGCTGGTGAATGAAAAGATTAACCAAGTGGACCAGCAATTGATCTCGCTGCACGCCATGCGCGACACCTTGGTTGGTATGGCAAATGAGTGTGCAGGTGATGACACGAGTGATTGTGCGATTATTAATCAGTTGTCCGTCGCCGAATCTGCATTGCCAGCGCGCCCCGCATCAATGGCGTTTACCTTGGTGGAAGGGCCTGTAGAAGACGTGTCGAAGGTTAGTCGCTGAGGGTTAACCGATGTTTTTCTACTTGAAAAAGGCTATGATGCGCGCCGTTTAATTATTTGCAATTGGAGCGACTATGAGCATCAAATCCGATAAGTGGATGCGCCGTATGGCCGAAGAGCACGGCATGATCGAACCCTTCGAACCGGGCCAGATTCGCTATGATGCCGCAGGTCAACGCATAGTCTCTTATGGAACGTCCAGCTATGGTTATGACGTTCGTTGCGCTGATGAATTTAAGATTTTTACCAATATCCACTCGACCGTCGTCGACCCTAAAAACTTTGACGAAAAAAGTTTTGTCGATGTAAAAAGTGATGTTTGTATTATCCCGCCAAACTCATTTGCACTGGCGCGCACAGTGGAATATTTCCGTATACCTCGTAGCATATTGACCGTATGTTTGGGCAAGTCTACTTACGCCCGCTGTGGGATTATCGTGAACGTGACCCCGCTCGAGCCTGAGTGGGAAGGTCATGTGACCTTGGAGTTTTCCAATACCACACCGCTGCCAGCAAAAATTTATGCCAATGAAGGTGTTGCGCAAATGCTGTTCTTTGAATCCGACGAGATTTGCGAGACTTCATACAAGGACCGCGGTGGAAAATATCAAGGCCAACGTGGCGTGACCTTGCCACGCACTTGATTCCAGGCCGTCGGATTTTGCATTTAGTACTCCAGGCTTAATTATTTGCAGGTGCCAAGCATCGATTCGACGGCGCTTTCTACTATGGCATTACCTTCGCAAGCTCAAGTATTAATCATTGGTGCCGGTGCGGCTGGTTTGATGTGTGCCGCTACTGCCGGTCAGCGTGGTAGATCAGTTGTTGTTATCGATCATGCTAATAAAGTCGGTAAAAAAATTCTCATGTCCGGTGGTGGCCGTTGCAATTTCACCAATATGGATGTGCTGCCAAAAAATTATCTCTCCGATAATTCCCACTTTTGCAAATCGGCGCTGGCGCGGTATACCCAATGGGATTTCATCGCGTTGGTGCAGAAACATCAAATTCCTTATCATGAAAAAAAGTTGGGCCAATTATTTTGCGATAACAAAGCGCAAGATATTTTGTCCATGTTGCTTGATGAGTGTGCACAAGCCGGTGCCGATATTTATACGTTGTGTGATATCGAGCAGGTATCTGCGCTCTGCGAAAGCGACTTACCTATGCGCTACAGGGTGAAAACGTCGCAAGGTACGATTTTTTGTGAGTCGTTGGTGGTGGCAACGGGTGGGCTTTCAATCCCTACAATGGGAGCTACGGGAATCGGCTATGAATTGGCTGAACAGTTTGGTTTGACGTTGAAAACTCGCACGGCGGGGCTGGTCCCATTTACCTTATCACCGTCCCAATTGGCGGTATTTGAATCCTGTGTGGGGAGTGCGCTTGATGTGCGGGTCAGCTGCGAAACCTCTAACGGCTGCATGAGCTTCGTGGAAGCTATGTTGTTCACACATCGTGGCCTTAGCGGCCCGGCCATGTTGCAAATATCGTCCTATTGGCAGCCGGGAAAGGAATTGGAAATCAATTTGTTGCCGCAGATCAATCTCATTGATTTTTTAAGTGAACAACAAAAGGCTCGCCCTAAGGTTCTGCTTACAACGATCATTGGTGAGTTGCTCACAAAAAATATTGCCCAGTGTTTATGTGATCATTGGGGTATTCAATGGAATGGCAATCGCCCTATCAATCAGTACACTCCAAAAGAAATACAGACAATTGCTACGCAGTTTCACGAATGGAAAATTATGCCGGCTGGTACAGAGGGATATCGTACGGCGGAAGTGACATTGGGAGGAGTTGATACTAATCATCTTTCGTCCAAAACAATGGAGGCAAAAGGGCAGGCGGGTTTGTTTTTTGTTGGCGAAGTTGTTGATGTCACCGGCCATTTAGGTGGATTCAATTTTCAATGGGCTTGGGCATCGGGTGTGGCGGCGGGCACTTATGTGTAGTCTTGTGTATGCGGCGAGAGGAAATCAATTGTGGGCGATGTAATCCAATTTAAAAAACCGAGTCCATTTGACAAACACAAAGGCAAAACACTGTGTCGCAGTGGTTTTCATAAATGGGAAGTGGTGAAAGAAAAACAATTCGATGTGAAGCAGGGCAAGCTGGTTACGATTTATAAATGTAGCCGTTGCGGAGAGCAAAAGGTCGAACTGAAATAAATTTTCCTCGAATCGCACAAAAATAAAAAAAGGCTTCTCCCTTAAAAAGGAGAAGCCTTTTTGTTTTGCAGGACGGCGATTAGTGGTGGTGATGACCACCCGCACCGTGTGCGTGACCGTGGTTTAATTCTTCTTCAGTAGCCGCGCGTACTTCGGTGATTTCAACATCGAAGTTCAGGTCGACACCTGCCAGCGGATGATTGCCATCGATGGTTACCTGGTCGCCTTCCACTTTGGTTACAGTTACTACCTGCAAGCCTTGTTCTGTTTCGGCGTGAAATTCCATACCTACTTCGATGTTGTCGATGCCGGTGAACATGTTGGATGGCAATTCTTGCACCAGATTGTCATCGCGCAGGCCGTAAGCGTCAGCTGCGTTAACAGACACTTGC
>DATIGS010000111.1:0-5306 GCA_035481425.1 Cellvibrio sp.
ACTTTTTCCACTTCGATGGTTACACTTTTGGTAACGCCGTTGAGGGTCAGGTCGCCAACGATGTCGAACTCATCTTTGTCATCCGGAACAATTTTGGTGCTGACAAAAGTGGCTTTTGGAAATTTTTCTACGTTCAAAAAATCCGGGCTACGCAAATGCTTATCGCGCTCGGCGTGGTTGGAATTCACGCTGCCAGTGTCGATAGTCACACTAACAGTGCTAGCTTCCGGTTTGGCTGGATCGTAAGTGAATTCCCCGGAAAACGCGTCGAAGCGACCAGTCAACACACTGTAGCCCAGGTGTTTGATTGAGAAATTAATAGAGGCATGGGCACCTTTGGTATCGATCACATAAGTATCAGCCAATGCTGGCAAGCTCATAATGCCAATGCTGCTTACTGCCAGGGCAAGAAAAGATTTTTTTAACATAGTTAAACTCCTTTGAGGTGGGTTATTCACATTACTGAATTAGAAAAAATAATAAAAACCATTAATGGATTCGACATACAAATTAGAAATCTGATTTTTTAACTGGCTTTAACATCCGCACCAGCGTTTTATCGCGCATCACAAAGTGATGCATAAGGGCGCCCAGAGTATGGAGAACCACCAACGCAATAATTCCCCAAGCCAGATATTCATGTATTTCCCCGGCAAGATCGACATTGCTTGATTGCAATTGCACCAGCACCGGAAATTTAACCAGGTTGAACATGCTAGCGGGCTGGCCCTCTGCCGTTGTAATTAAATAGCCACTGACCAGCACGATAAAAATAAACAGGTACATTAAAAGCTTGACGCATTTGGCTGCCAGATTTTGTGCGCGTTTTTCCGTAAGGTCTACCGGTGTTGGATTGATGAGGCGCCAAAAAATTCGCACCAGCATTAGCAGCAACACAATCAATCCCAAACTCACGTGCAATTCAGGCCCTTTGTGATACCAGTCATCGTAGTAGCTCAGGCCCACCATATAAATGCCAAGGCCAAATAAAAACAGAATCAAAATGGCACTGACCCAATGGATCGCGATGGAGATCAAACCATAACCGTTGCGGGAGTCCTTTAACATGCATTGCCTCGTGGATGCGGTTGCAGTAGTTGTTGTAATGGTTCTTGTGATGGTTGCTGTAATGACAGCTTTGCACAATATTTAGCTGGCGATCGGCTAGCCAACAAAGTGAAACGAAGATAACAGTAAAGCTGATTAATTACAGTATCGAGTAATTCTAGCGTGCCTCTCTCGCACCCGCCGAATTTGTGGGGTAAAGAAAGGTTTAAGCCGATAAATATTTATTTTTCAGTGAGTTGCAGAAAAATTTCCGAACAAAACATTTTATTTAATGGCCAACTTATCGAATTTTTGGTGTTTGATGATCGATATTTTTGAAACTATTTAAGTCGGAATTGTTAAGCCGGAATTGGCGAATGTTTTAGCACCGGCCGCTTGCGCCCATGCTCATCAAGCGCAACATAGACATATTCGCCCTGGGTGACCTGAATGATGTGATGCGTGAGGAAATCTTTAATCCAGACTTCGACCTTCACGCGGATGGAGGTATTTCCGATACGCCGGGTACTGGTGTAACAACTGATCACCGCACCCACCGGAACCGGGCGAATAAACACCATGCTGCCCACCGCAATGGTAGTAACCCGCCCATGCGCGACTTCATTGGCATGAATGGCCCCGGCAATATCCATTTGCGCCATCACCCAACCACCAAAGATATCGCCGAAGGGATTGGTATCGGCGGGCATGGTGATGGTTTGCAGGGTGAGGTTACCCGTTGGCGTAGCTGATTGTTCAATCATCACAAGCTCCAAAAACAAAACCAGCCCAAAGTATAGCTACTTGGGCTGGTTTTGGCGGAGCGATAACACTAATTAAAAAGGATCAGAGCGGGGTTACTCCTGCGGCGGAAAATCGTCCTCGGAGCCAATTGAAATATAGGCGGGTACATCGAGCCAGGTATTGTTCAACGCATCGGTAATATCCAATTTGATTTGATATTCATAACCTTCAGGCTGCTCAGGTAAATCAATCGCGAGTTGGATCTCACCTACATTGGAGCTGATAACTTCATCATTAGCAGTCACAACACCGGTGAAGGTGCCATAAGAGGTTGCGCCGTCTTCACTCTTAACTGTTACCGAATAGCTCATCGGGAAAGCAGCGTAATGACTAATAAATTCCACTTCCGCCTGATTGGTTTCATAGGAGTAGTAGCCCGTCACAAATGGCTTGGTGTAGTCCAATTGGATTGGTTTCATGAGCATTGTTTTTCCATCATCAGTTTGCTCAGCAGCTTGCACTACATCATCCACGTTAATCGACACCCATGAATTAACATTGCTCTGCCCCGGCAAAATAAACGTGAGCGGCGCAAATTTATATTCATCCTTACAAGCAACCGTTAAACGATACTTCCCATCATTGTCGCTGTTTGCAAAAGCGAATCCTGTAGGGGATGAAGTGGTCATGCTAAATGCATATACCAATTCGCGCGCTACCGGCGCGCCATTTTTAAATGCCAAACTGCCATCGACAGTACACATCGCAGGGCGATCCAGCTCAATTACTTGTACGGCAGGGGCAGTGCAATCAGAAGAAAGTGCGATCGCCTTTTTCAGGAAGGTGAACGTTTTGATATCGTAAATATATACAGTGGCTTGGGTTTCAACTCCCGTTTGCTCAACTTTTATGTCGGCAACACCCTCTGCATTAGTGGTAAAACTGGTAACAGCAAAATCCACATCGCCAGTATCATCCCACACGAAACCGCCAACGCCAGCTAAAACTTCGCCCTCAGGATTATTTATTTTAATGCGCGCACAAGTATCAACTGGCTGGTTGAAAACCAATGGATAATCCAGGTTCCACCAATCACTGAGGAAAATTTCATTGGTGACAAAAATTTCCAAATAGAATTTGGTGGTGTCGCAATTAAATTCTTGCTGTGTCTCGCTAATTTTTTCACCGGCTTCAGTATAAATAGTGCCGTGTCCGAGCAAATCCCACAGGCCACTGTTTGAGTTATAAGTGTAAACCGGTACTTGAAATCCGGTGGTCAATGCATCGCTATCGCCAAGTGATTCCAGCAAACGGCAACTTGCTGCAGGTATCTGGCGATTAATAATGACGGGTTCATCATCTGCTACTTTGTGGGCGCCACCTGCTTTTGCGATTTTTTCCTGCCGCGCTTTGCGCATCGCTTTTTGCAATGACATACCAGTATCGGTATTGATTTCTGCAAAGTTAAATGCGACCGACACTAAATCATTGCCATCTGAATCGGCGTAGGCGCCGGGGAAAAACTCCTTATCGTTTTCGTCATTCGGATCAAAAGTACGCACGGCCACATCCAGCGCGCTGGTACCTTCTGGCAAGAGCGATTCCGGAATCTGGATTTGCATGCTGTCACTTTGCTGGCTGTCATTATCTGCGCTGACGTTGATATTAAATCCTTCTACCGCAACACCCGAGATGGAAGTCTTTTGATTGACAGCCACCGTTTGCACCGGCACCAACTGCAATTTCGCATTTACGTTAATAGCTTCTTCTGCTTTCAGTTTGCGAGAGTAACTGGTGTAGCCCGGATAACTCACCGTTACCGCGACCGAACCTGCATTGCTGCCATGTAGATCAGCATTAAAACGCAGGTCCTGTTCACCTTGGTAACCAACTGCATCGGGCGTTAACGTTTGGATCGGTTGATCATTGGCATCAAGCAAATGCACTTCGATGGCAACAAGTTCTTCGTTCAACAAAACGGGCGCCCCGTTTTCATCAAATGCACTGATTGCACCATCCACTTTTACCGCGATCGCTGTCTGCGAACTGCTTTGCGCAGCGTCACTTGAACTCTGCATCGATGAAATCGCTGCGCTTGATGAGGCCAAGGACATAGATGAAGCGACCGAGGTAATACTTGAAGAAACAGCAGCTGAAGAAACTGTATTTGAGACGGCGGATGATACAGGTGCTGGCTTGGAATCAGATTTGCCACCGCCCCCACACGCAACGAGGCTGGTTGCAGCGCTTAGTAATAGCGCGCGAATAAATATAGACATGATGAAATCTCCCTGAAAATAAGTAGATGCATTCCCTGTTGGCCATGGTAACAACCACATTCCACAAGGCACCCGCAGTCTGCGCTGAATAACTTAACGCAAGCTGAAGTGGATACAGATTACAGGAAAACCGGTTTTTACAAACGCACTGAAATAGTAAAAGCGTGACACCAGTCACGCGAGGCCACGGCTATTGTTGATTGTGTTTTTTTAGAGTTGGTCAGGCAACCAGGTTACCAACCCTGGCCACACTGCCATAAGGCAGAGCACTAGTAGTTGCAGCAAAATGAACGGGATTACCCCGCGATAAATTTCACCGGTTTTGATGCTCGCCGGTGCTACGCCGCGCAAATAAAATAACGCGAAGCCAAACGGCGGGGTGAGGAAAGAAGTTTGCAAATTGACGGCGATCATGATGCCCAGCCAAATCGGGTCCACCCCCATAGCGAGCAATACCGGTCCGACAATGGGCACTACTACAAAAATAATTTCAATGAAGTCGAGGATAAAACCCAGGATGAACATGACGGTCATCACCAGCAGCACTGCGGTGAAAACACCACCGGGTAATTGGCTGAAAAAATGATGGACCATTTCTTCGCCGCCGAAGCCGCGAAACACCAATGAGAATAACGAAGCGCCGATCAGGATCATAAAAATCATGGCGCTGATTTGAATGGTGGAGCGCGACACTTCACGCACACGCGCCAGATTCAATTGCCTTTTCCCCAGCGCCAGTAAGCAGGCGCCCAATGCTCCTACACCGGCTGCTTCTGTCGGCGTTGCAGCGCCGACCAAAATTGAACCCAAAACCAAACCAATTAACAATAATACCGGCAACAAACTCAGCACTACTTTTAACAAAGAAACTTTTTCACCTTCATCAATCACTACCCGCGGAATAATATGCGGGCGGAAAAAAGCGGTGAAAAAAACAAAGAGGATGTAAAGCACCACCAACAGCAAACCGGGCACTATGGCAGCGACAAATAAATCGCCCACCGAAATCGTTTTGGGACTAAACACACCGAGTTTTAATTGGGCCTGTTGATACGCGCTGGAAAGCACATCGCCCAACAACACCAGCGCAATCGAAGGCGGAATAATTTGCCCGAGCGTACCCGTCGCACAAATGGTGCCGCAGGCAAAACTCGGCGCGTAACCGCGTTTGATCATCAGCGGTAGCGACATCAAACCCATTGTCACCACAGTCGCGCCGACAATACCGGTGCTCGC
>DATIGS010000112.1:0-20828 GCA_035481425.1 Cellvibrio sp.
GGTGTTATCCACGAAACCGGCCATGCGCGCTACGAACAAAATTTGCCGGTGCAATGGGCAGGCTTGCCGGTGGGTGAGGCGCGCTCGATGGGAGTGCATGAATCGCAAAGTTTATTTTTTGAAATGCAATTGGCGCGCTCACCCGAGTTCACCAAACTGCTTGCACCACTTGCTGCAAATTTGCTCGGGCGCGAGCAGGACCCGGCATTTAGTGAAGCTAATCTCTATGCGGTCAATACGCGCATGAAGCGCGATTTTATCCGCGTGGATGCGGACGAGCTGACCTATCCTGCGCATGTGATTCTGCGCTATGAAATCGAGCGCGCTTTGATTGAAGGCGCTATTGAAGTGGATGATATTCCCGCGCTCTGGAATGAAAAAATGCAGGCTTATTTGGGCTTGTCGACCGAGGGTAATTATCGCAATGGTTGCATGCAGGATATTCACTGGGCCGGTGGTTCGTTCGGCTATTTCCCGTCGTACACCCTGGGTGCCATGTACGCTGCGCAGGAATTTGCCGCAGCGGAGCGCACCATTCCTTTGCTGCGCGAAAAAATTGCAGCGGGAAATTTGAGCGAGTTGTTCCAGTGGTTAAAAACCAATATCTGGTCGCAAGCGAGTTTGTTGTCGACGGATGAGTTGATGATTGCGGCTACCGGCGAGCCACTTAATGCGCGTTATTTTAAAGCCCATCTTGAGCGTCGCTATTTGGCGAAAGCATAGTTTCTAAATGTTGTTGGATGTTTTGTATGTTTGTGGGTTTTGATTATGGTACGTCTAATTGCGCTATGTCCTGGATTGACCAAGGGCGTGCGCAATTAATTCCGCTGTATGGAGTGGATGCATTTGTTCCCTCTACCTTGTATGCATTGGAGCGCGCGTTTATTGCGGAACTGGTTGCGCAGCAATTGCCGGATGGCGATGAAAAATCCGATTATGTGCGCAGCCGGTCGGCGCTGCTGGGTTTAGCTCGCGCAGGAAAGGCGGAACATGATATTGATCATGTGCGCGAGGGAATTTTTTTTGGCGGCGACGCAATTGCGCATTACATCAGCGCGCCCGGTGAAGGCTATTTTATTAAATCGCCCAAATCATTTTTAGGTGCGAGCGGCTTGCGCCAACAATCCATCGATTTTTTTGAAGATGTAGTCGCTGCGATGATGCTCAATGTGAAAACGCGCGCGGAGCAGCATCTGCAAAAAAATATTACCCAAGTGGTGATCGGCCGCCCGGTGAATTTCCAGGGTATTAATACGCAGGAGAGCAACCAGCAAGCACAAGCGATTTTGGCGGCCGCGGGCAAACGGGTTGGCTTTACCCATATCGAGTTTCTCTTTGAACCGCTTGCAGCCGGCTTTGATTTTGAAACGCGGCTGACCGAAAACAAAACCGTGCTGGTGGTTGACGTGGGCGGCGGTACTACCGACTGTTCGATGGTGTTAATGGGCCCGCAGCACATCCAGCAGCTTGAGCGCGCACAGGATTTCCTCGGCCATACCGGCGAGCGCATCGGCGGTAATGATTTTGATATCCAGCTCGCGCAAAAAATATTGATGCCACATTTCGGCATGTTGTCGCCGCTCAAGACTGGTTTGCCCATGCCGCTGATGCCATTTGTAAATGCGATGGCGATAAATGATATAGGCGCGCAAACGGAATTTTACGATGCCAAAACCGGTTTCCTGCTGGAGCGATTAATGCGCGAAACGCTGGAGCCGGAGTTACTCGAGCGTTTTATTACCCTGCGCGACCACAAGCATAATTTTGCGATAGTGCGCGAAGCGGAACTGGGGAAAATTGCGCTCTCTGTGCAAGACCAACACAAATTCCCGCTCGAATTTATTGAGCATGGTTTGCTGCCTGAATGCAGTGCGCAGGATTATGCTGAGGTGAGTGAGCAGCTATTGCAAAAAATCGCCGCACTGATCAGCGAAGCTACGCAACAGGCGGGTGTTCAGCCGCACATCGTTTACATCACTGGTGGCAGCGCAAAATCGCCACTGATCCGCAAGCTTATCCGCGAATTATTCGGCAATGAAATAGCGATTGTGGATGGCGATCACTTTGGCAGTGTGGCGGCAGGGTTGGGCGTGTGGGCAGAGCGTGTGTTCAAATAAGATTAATTATTTAACGCCTGGGATGGATGTGGAATTTTTCCGTCGATAGAAAAATCCTTGCGTTGAAATTCAAATCCATCGCTGACACCGGCGCGCACAAATACGCAGGTGTCAGTAGTAAAGCGTACATGCCAAAGCTGTTGTTGCGCTGGATCTTTCTCGGCGAAAGCCAGTGGGGAAAACACCGCGATATTTTTGCCTCCGGCGTAGCGGGCAGATGGATAAATAATAAATTCCGCTCCGAGTTCGCGCAGTTGTGTGCCTAGTTGCTGGGTGTAGCTCCAGGAATCGGGACGCTGGATGTTTTCAAGCTCCGCTGCAAAGGCTTCGCTGTGCGCGAATGCTTCATGTAGGTCCAGCGCCTTTTTGCTAATCAATTTGACGGAGAAGGCGGTGCGTTGATCGCGGATTTGTGCAAGCGGGCCAAGTTCTCTGGGGCCTTGTTGGAACAGCCAGAAATACACCGCGGTTTCGGCAAATGCTGTTTTTAATTCGCGCGAACCGTAAAAAATGCCGCGCTCCCAGGTGCTACCAAAGCGCGACCCATGGCGCAGCGGTGGGTAACGAAAGGGTGTCATTAGCAGATAGGACAGGCCGATGCAGTCGGCGGGGATTTTGGGTTTGGATAGATCCAGCAATTCTTCGAGGCGGCTCTGTGCGGCAGCGGATGAGGTGATCGCCATGGTCGCCGCCGTCTCTTGCGTTTCCACCACGCGCCAACAGCTGCCGACAATATGCGGCGCTAACAATCCAGCCAGATCCTTCATCATCGTCAATGGTTAGCCTTAAATGGTCAGCCTCAATGTTCCGCTTAAATGCGCCCGCGCATGGCATCCAGGTACCAGAGTACGCGCGTCAGGCCATCGGCCTTGCGGATCAATTCGGCGGGTACCTCTTCGCCCAGGTGCTGGTTCGGCGTATTCATCCAGTGTTTCATCGCCTCATTATTGCCCCCGAGGATGGAAAACAATGAGCGATAAACGCGGATCAGCAGCAGCGACATCTCAAATGGCTTCTGTTCCGGCACTGGTGATGAGCCGTTTTTCATGCGGGCGACGGTAGAAACCGATACGCCAATGGCTTCTGCAAGCTGGTCGCGGGCGAGGCCGAGGGCATCGGCAGCGCTTATAACACTGCTGCCGACGAGGTTGAGGTCTGAAATGGAAACCGGATTGACGTTCATGACGAGCCCTTGGGTATCAGATGACACTATCCATTATATTGAGTGTCGCCTGATACGCAAGTTCAATTGATGAGCAGCGTGATATCAGCCTGCCAATGCCTTATACAACCAATGCCTTATATAAATTGAAGAGTGATATGCCGCTAATCAACAATCCCACGAGGATCAGCAGGGTTCTGGTGGAGAACTTCTTGCACGCGTAAGCCGCGAACGGAGCGGCGAACAATCCGCCGATAATCAGGCCAGCCACTACGTGCCAGATGGTTTCATCGACCAGGATAAACAGCGATGCCGCACTGGTCAGGGTCAGGAAAAACTCAGCAAAATTCACCGAACCGATGGTTGTGCGCGGGTCATGGCCCGTACCGACCAGCGTAGTGGTAACTACCGGACCCCATCCACCGCCGCCCGAAGTATCCACAAACCCGCCCAGCAGTGCCAGTTTCGCAACGTGTTTTGGTTCGCCTTTGCGTGTTGCAATGTGTTTGCGGAAGGCTTTGCTCAGTACATATACACCCATCAGCAACAGGTACACGGTGATAAACGGCTTCAGGGTTTTGCCATCAATCTGGGTGACGAGCAGCGCGCCGAGCAGGCCGCCGATAATGCCGGGAATCAACAGGCGCAAAAATAATTTCTTATCGACATTGCCGAATTTGGCGTGGGAGATCCCCGATACGCCGGTAGTAAATACTTCTGCCATATGCACGGATGCAGTAGCCAGGGCAGGTGATGCACCGGTCGCCAGCAGGAAACTGGTTGAGGTGAGGCCATAAGCCATGCCCAGGGCGCCGTCGATGATTTGCGCGAGCAACCCCACCAGCAGCGCGTTCCAGAACATGGAGTCGTTCAGGGTATTTTTGATACTGCCCACGCCCTCCTGCCAACTGCCGCCGAATAAATGGATCAGCCCCAGGACGACCAGGCCAACCAGGGTGAGCGATGCAAACCAGACTGCGGTGCGGATAACAGGGTGAAGCGGGATTTGTTCTACAGGCGGAATACCAAAGGCTTCATGCTCCTTATTGATCGCCGTGTCGGTAAAATCGAGGTCACGAATTTTCATTTATACGTATTTCCGTTCCAGTGTTGGGTGAGCGCATCCTATTGAAGTATTTCCGGTTTGAGAAATACCGTTGCGTCATCAGCTTATAACCGGGAATGGCGCAATATTTCACAGAGGCGTTATTTAAGGAGGATTGATGTGCGCATAATTTGGTTCTAAGCAAAGCACAAAATAATCTTTCTCCATTGCGAACGCGCGACCTACCATTGATCCACACAAACAAATAGCTGTGGTTGATTAATTAGTAAGCCGAAGGAGGCGAAAATGAGTTTACGTTTAGGTGATGAAGCGCCGGATTTTACCCAGGAGTCCACGCAGGGCACGATTAGTTTGCACCAGTGGCTCGGCGATAGTTGGGGAGTATTATTTTCTCATCCCGCCGATTTCACCCCGGTTTGCACCACCGAGTTGGGACTAACCGCAAAACTGAAAGAAGAATTCGCCAAGCGCAATGTAAAAGCCATCGCCTTGAGTGTTGATCCGCTGGAATCGCACAACAAGTGGATTAACGATATTAACGAGACGCAATTGACGCAAGTGAATTTCCCCATCCTGGCGGATGCTGATCGCAAGGTGGCAAGCCTGTACGACATGATTCACCCGAATGCGAATGCCACCTTAACTGTGCGCTCGCTATTTATTATCGATCCCGCGAAAAAAATCCGTTTGATTATTACTTACCCGGCAAGCACCGGCAGAAATTTCGATGAAATTTTGCGCGTAATCGATTCGCTGCAATTAACAGAGCATCACAAAGTGGCAACACCGGGCAATTGGAAGCCGGGTGAAGATGTAGTGATTGTTCTGTCGCTGCAAGACCCGGAAGAAATCGCACGGCGTTTTCCGAAAGGATTTAAAGCAGTTAAACCCTATTTGCGTTTAACACCGGATCCACGCGCGTGATAACACACTTGTAAGTAGATGACTCGTTTATAAATAAATGCCTGCTGCATTGCAGGTGTTGTATGGCTTTTTAAAACATGGGTGATGCTAAAAAACGACAAAGGCGCAGGAGGCGCCTTTGTCGTTTTTTGTATTGCGTCCAATTAAATTTTTATCGGATCAATAATAAATTATGGCAACAAAATATGTCGTCGATGCGAATTACCGCTTTATTGCCGCCTATCAGGAGGTCAATGCGCGCATTAGCCAGCGGCAACAAGCCCTGGCTTTATATGTCACCTTGGTTGTTAGCTTGTTAGCGGCGCTGGTTGCGTTAAAACCCGGTGCTGGTGGTGAAGAGGTTCCGGTCGAATGGTTAATTGCCGGATTTCCGGTGGCATCGATTTGCCTGGCTTTTTTAAATTATAAAGCGGAGCGGGCGATTACCAATTTGCGGCGGTTCTTATCGGCATTGGAGCAATTAAATAATGCTCATGAAGAATTACCCAGCTATAACACTCATCCCAAGTGGGCGCTGGGCGCTAACAAAGCGCGTCGCTTTCACGATTATGCCGCCGCCGTATTAGTGGCAGGTGGAAATCTTATTGGTTTGGGAGCAGTGGTAAAAATTTATCCTGAACGTATCGCCGAATCGCCATTGTCCTTATGGGTGTCGATCGTTATTGCGGTAATTTCGCTGGTAATTCTTTTGGTGACTCCGCACTGGAGTTATAAACCGTCTACAGAGAATTAATCAGCCAAGTATCTCAACTATTACAAAAATATCCAAAGCTATCCCAAACTTCCCCGAAATTTTTCTCCAGATTATCTGCTGTTAAATCAACAAGTCAGCTGCTTATTTAACAGCAATTTTCCTCACTTTTTCCCAATGCAATTTGTCGCTACTTTTTTGCGATCAATATTTCTATTGATTTCAACAGTTTATAAAAAATAAAACGAATTTATCACTCTGGCATGCATGCTGCTCAATAGTGCTTAACAGAGAGTCGTTGCTGGTAGTACACAATGCTACTGAATGGCTCGCTCATCGTTGTAATTTCTATCGCCACAAGCGGCTTTTGTTTACCCGCAGTTGACCCACAAAGGTAGGGGGAAATTTATGAGTGCCCATGCATACTCTGAACCGCATACATACGATCGTCGCCATGCACGCAATTTATTGCGCGGCACTGTGCCTGTGCCGCAGGTGCGCAAATCGGCTGACATCATCACATTGGTGCCGCGCGAACATAAACACGACAAACACATCGAATTGGTTTATCCAAAATACAAAGGTGCTTTATCCAGCCTCGCGCTTCTATTGATTATCGGTGTGCATATTGCCGCCTTCGCCTATTTTTATTTCAAGCCGGAAGTGCCGATTACCCAGGCGGAAATTCCGCCGATGACGGTAGACATTTATCGCCCGCCGGTTGAACAGCCGCCCGCTCCAGTTATCCCGGAAGAGTTGCCGCCACCTCCACCGCCAAAAGTGGAAAAGCCGAAGCCCGTGGAAAAACCAAAGCCGGTAGAAAAACCGAAAGAGCCGACACCAGTACCCGTGGTGCAAGAAGTTGTGGAGCCTCCACCGCCGGTTGCACCGCCCGCGCCACCACCGGTTACCCCGGCAACTGCCGAGCCAGGTTATTTGCGCAATCCTGCGCCGGAATATCCAGAGCAAGCCGTTGAGCGCGGTTGGGAAGGCACGGTGATTCTAAATGTGCATGTGTTGGGCAATGGCAAACCGGCCAGTGTAGAAATCAAAACTTCCAGTGGACGCAAAGTATTGGATACCGCCGCGATTCAAACAGTAAAACGCTGGTCATTTGTGCCAGCGAAACAAGGCGAAACACCTATTGATTCCTGGGTTGAAGTACCGATTGATTTCAAACTTTCCAATGGTTAAACCCAAATGGTTAAGAGCAAATAGTTAAGGAGCAGTGCAATGCGCAATAAAAAATGTTGCATTTGATTTTTCGGTAAAGAAACGGGTTCTGCTCCCGGCAAACAAACTGATCCTGCAAAAACTATTTTTATTTATTCGTTATTTTTAAGGTGTATTTATTATGAATGAGTTGTACCAACATATCGTTGAATGGACCCTGTGGGCGCTGATTGCATTTTCGGTGATCACCTGGACGCTGATTGTAATTAAAGGTATTCAGCATTTGCTGCTAACAAGCCAAAACCGTCGCTTTACCAAAACTTTTTGGGGCGCAGCGGATTTGCATGCGGCTGCATCGCTGGAAAAATATGTCGGCGCTACAGCGCGCGTAGCGGCGATTGGTTTTCAAACTTTGCGTAATGCCGATTCGAGCACCGCGCATGATCTCGAACACAGTTGGGATCGCCAGGATTTACTGGAGCGTCATCTGCGCCAGCAAATCCAGAAAGAGCGCCGCTCATTGGAAAACGGTTTGGCGATTCTCGCTTCCATCGGCAATACCGCGCCCTTCGTTGGTTTGTTCGGCACGGTGTTCGGAATTATCCAGGCGCTCACTGCAATTACCGCCAGTAAATCAGCGAGTATTGAAGTGGTTGCAGGGCCAATTGGTGAAGCCTTGATTGCAACCGGCATTGGTATCGCCGTCGCAGTTCCCTCTGTACTTGCGTATAACTTTTTCTTGCGCCGCCTGAAATTAATTGCGGCGGATCTCGATGACTTTGCAACGGATTTTGTCAGCCTGGTACAAAAAGCCGGCTTCCGTATTAAAGCGACTGCACCTGTGACCAAGGCAGGCCAGGTGCAACCTGTGCGCGACACCGGCAGAGCTGAATCCGGTAAAACTGAAAACGGCAAAGAGGTATTCGCATAATGGCAATTTCCAGTGGTGGTGATAGCGATGAAGTCTTAAGTGAAATCAACATTACCCCGATGGTGGACGTAATGTTGGTATTGTTGGTGGTATTTATTATCACCGCACCACTCATGACCAATGCAATTAAAGTAAACCTGCCGGATACCGAAACAACGGTGCAAATTGAAGAGCCGAAAAAACCGGTGGTGCTCAGTATTGATGATCAGGGGCGTATCTATCTCGATAAAGATGAATATTCAATTGAAATCATTGAAAGCGAATTGGCGAACCGTAAATTGCAAGACCCGGATATTCGCCTGAACCTGAACGCCGATGAAGCAGTACCCTATGGCACAGTGGCAAAGGTGATGGTGTTGATTGAGAAGGCGGGTATTTCACGTTTATCGTTTGTAACGGAAAGGCAGAGTTAATTTTTTATCAAGTTAGATATTTAAACGTTTCAGTGTAATAATTCAGGAACCGCTAAATAGAACCAAAGAAGTGCAATTTTATAGGGATTATTTAGTATTTGTAAAAAACTGGTGACATTTAAAATATGCCACCAGTTTTTTGAAAATCAATTAAGTTAGCTTTATTTCAGTTACGTCAGTATTGGTCCCTCTTCCGCCAATTAAAATAAACTCATTGCTGTTAATGTCGAATGTACCTTCGAAATAATACCTCTGATTATTGTCGTCGGATTTTATTAGTTTTACAGGGAGCGTTTTTGTCCAATTCTGATGGAGGTCGTAAACTAATAAATCGACACCATCTGCCGTATTGTTGACCGCCTTAATGGTGAGATTATTAGTGCGGCTTCCGGTGAAGAGCAGCAATCCTGAATAACCGAAGCAATTTATAGTTTCATATAAAGGTCTTCTTCCATCTTCATACTCGAGAATACTATTCAGATTATTCGTAGTTCCGCCAAATCTATTTTCTGTTACAAATGGCGAGTCCTCAATTTTCACTGGATTGTATGTGAATGTATGGTTCTTATTCTCTAAGTACCAAAGTGTTGGATTGTTAAGTACTTTGGTTCCAATAGGTAGGGGCGTTAAGTTTTCCATATTCTGATTTCCTGTTCGTTAAGTCCTATTATTTTCACGATGACGCAAACGTCGATGGTGAAAATTGGTAATGTCTGGAGTAATTAAATCAACAATTGAATGCTCTTGCTTGCTGATTCAATGTTTATGCTACGGCAAAATAAGTTGATGGAGTAGAAGTTTAGGCGACAGGTTGTTCTATTGATTTGAACAGGATTTCACATCCAATATAAGCGTTATATAGAGGGCTTTCTGATATAGCGTTGCTTTCTAGTGTGGGAGCCTATCGAAAAGTGGTACTGGTGTTTTTATTTTAGTGTAAGCCGGCATTCGCCGGCTTTTTAAACTGGTTAAATTTATCCCGCAAACCCCGCCACCAGATTGCGCCCATCGCTTTCCTGTTCTGCTGAATCCTCTGTGCGGTTAAAACCGCTATCAGCAAGTAATCCATGACGTTTTAATAGTGTGCGCATAACGTTTCGTGAAATCCCTAATAGCGCTGCGCCGTGAACCTGGTTGGAGCGTACATGCGCAAATGCCTCATGCACAATTAAACTCTCCAGCTTATCGAAATGATCGCTATCACCTTGCTCGCTAAATAAACGGCGCAATTGTTTGGCGATGGCAGTCATTGGGTCGTCGCCATTGCTGGAGCCGTTATTAAAGTTGTTGCCGGAATTGTTGCCGGAATTGTTGCTGAAATTATTGCCGAAGCTGTTTGCCGAACCGGATTGGGAATTGGTGGTGTTGCCAAAACCCTGGTGATTGTTTGCAGCATAAGCCTGCTGGTGTACAGGCTGCGGCACCTGTTGATGATTGGTGCCGTTATTCCAACCTCCAGTCACCTTTAAATGTGTTGGTTCGATTTTATCGCCACTGGAAACCAATAACGCAAAATGCACAACGTTTTCCAATTCGCGAATATTACCTGGCCATGAATAGGTTAATAACAATTCAATCGCACCTGCGGAAAATTGTGGCTGGCGATAACCCATGCGCTGGCTGTAAATTTTTAGAAAGTGTTCTGCCAATGGCAATACATCGCCTGGCCGTTCACGCAGTGGTGGCAGTTTCACTTGGGCGATATTGATCCGGTAGAGCAAATCGCGACGGAAATGCCCCGCGGATACGGCGTAATCCAAATCTACGTTGGTTGCTACCACCAAACGTACATTTACTGGAATACTTTTGCGTGAACCTATGCGCACCACTTCTTTTTCTTGCAGCACACGCAAGAGTTTTACTTGCAGCGGCAGCGGCAGGTCACCGATTTCATCGAGAAATAAAGTGCCTTCATTCGCTGCTTCAAACCAGCCTTCACGTTTACCTACCGCGCCAGTAAATGAACCGGCTTCGTGGCCGAACAATTCACTCTCGGCTAATTGATCGCTAATCGCGCCGCAATTGACGGCGAGGAACGGACCTTTGCGCCCACTGAGTAAATGAATATGGCGTGCGACTAATTCCTTTCCTGTGCCCGTTTCGCCGCCGATTAATACGGGCGCGTCGCTAGGGGCAATGCGCTCAATGTATTCCAACAGCGTGGCGGAAATCGGATCGGAGAATACTAATGCTTTCGCTCTGACTGAGAGCGGTTGTGCATTGCCTCCTTCCAGGGATAAAAGAACCGGTTGTTTATTTTCCTGAATCACGATGGTTCCTCAACAGTGTTAAATGAATGTTTTTAATGACGTGTGTTAAATCAAATATTGAAATAAATATTGCGATTAGTACGCGCATTCTATTCGTTAAGTAATGTCGTTAATAAGGAATTTAAATCTATAAACTTATAACAAATTTACAAATATAAACGCGGCTTAAAATTTAATAGTGGCGAGCAATTATCGTGTAGCAGAAAAAGTGAAAAATAGCGTCAGAGTGAGATGCTGAGCAAAAATAATGTGAATTGAAACGCGGTAAATATTGTGAATCTGGTTCAGGAATGTGCAAATTTCGACCTTGTTAAATAATGTTTGCAGTGAGTAAACCTCACTGCAAACACTGGTCGCGGAGTTACTTCTGCAAAAATATTTTTGAATTGGTAGGTTTTGCGTAAATGGATGCGCCAACTGCCAAATTCAAACTGCGTTCCTGCGCGCGTGGCAATTCTACATGTAAAGCCTCGCTACTAAGTTGATGCAAGAGCTCAATGCGCAATACCGACCCGGCTGTGCTCACATGGGCCACACGTGCGGCAATTGCACCTTCGCTTTGCGCTTCACTCAATTCAATATCGTGTGGGCGTACATAGGCGATTGCTGCCTGATCCTTAACAGTGTTGTGTTCCGGAGCAGGTAATTTGTAATCACCAATATGGGCCCAACCATTATCGACGCGACTGTGGAATAGATTTACCTGGCCGATAAAGTCGTACACAAAGGGGCTGGCAGGGTTGTTGTAAATATCATCCGGCGAACCAATTTGTTCGATATTGCCTTTGTTCAGCACCACAATTTTATCGGCAACCTCCATTGCCTCTTCCTGGTCATGGGTTACAAAAATGGAGGTGATGTGCAGCTCATCGTGCAAACGACGCAACCAGCGGCGCAAATCTTTGCGCACTTTTGCATCGAGTGCGCCGAACGGCTCGTCGAGCAAGAGCACTTTGGGTTCGACGGCGAGCGCGCGGGCAAGCGCGATACGTTGGCGCTGGCCACCAGAAAGTTGATGTGGATAGCGATCCGCCAACCAATCCAGTTGCACCAATTCCAATAATTCATGCACCCGTTTTTTTATTTGTTCCGCAAACGGCCTCGTTTCTTTCGGGCGCACGGTTAAACCGAAAGCCACATTGTCGAATACCGTCATGTGGCGGAATAACGCGTAGTGTTGAAACACAAAGCCAACGTTGCGCTCGCGCACATGGACATTGGTGGCATCTTCGCCGTGAAAATGCACGCTGCCGGCGTCGGGATTTTCCAAGCCCGCGATGATGCGCAAGAGTGTGGTTTTTCCGCAGCCCGAGGGGCCGAGTAGGGCAACCCAGTTCTCCGGTAGGGAAATCCAGCGATACATTATTTAACGCAGTAAAACTGCCAAAGTGTTTATGCAGATTGCGGACTTGAATGCTCATACAGTTGTTCTCGCAAATTTGAAAAATAAATGATTACTGCGCACTTGCGGCGCGTACCGCAAGTTCATGTTCGCGGGCGGCTTTCCACTCCAGCAAACTTTTTAGAACCAATGTGACCAGTGCCAGCAGCGCCAACAATGAAGCAACGGCAAAGGCGGCGGCGAATTGATATTCGTTGTAGAGAATTTCAATGTGCAGCGGCAATGTGTTGGTTTGCTCGCGGATTTTTCCCGATACAACGCTCACCGCGCCGAATTCACCCATGGCGCGCGCATTACACAAAATCATTCCATACAAGAGTGCCCACTTGACCGATGGCAAGGTCACTCGCCAGAACATTTTCCAACCGCTGGCTCCGAGTGTGATCGCCGCTTCCTCCTGCTCCTTGCCTTGCTCCTGCATTAGCGGAATTAATTCGCGCGCGACAAACGGAAAGGTGATAAATACTGTGGCCAACACAATCCCGGGTACCGCAAACATAATTTGAATATCGTGATCACCTAACCAGGGGCCAAAAAATCCCTGCCGGCCAAACAGCAACATATAAATCAAACCGGCGATAACGGGCGATACTGCAAAAGGTAAATCGATCAGCGTGATAACAAATTGTTTGCCGCGAAAATCAAATTTGGCGATAGCCCATGCAGCGGCCAAACCGAATATCACATTACAGGGCACCGCAATGGCGGCAGCGATCAAGGTCAGCTTTATCGCATGCGCCGCTGCAGGTTCTGTGATGGATGCAAAATAGACTTGTGCGCCCTTGGCAAAGGCTTCGCTAAACACCATTACCAATGGCAGAAATAAAAATAATGCGAGAAACGTTAGCGCAATACTGATCAATAACACGCGCACCCAGGCAGCCTCACTGGTGGCGGCATGGGCAGTACCAGTCTTGCGTGAACTCAATGATGAAACAGCACCAGCCATGATTAACCTCCTGTGCGCTTATTGCTCCAATGCTGGAGCAGGTTGATGAGCAGCAATAATACGAACGAAAAAATCAACATTACGGTACCCAGTGCTGCTGCACCGGCGTAATCAAATTGTTCGAGTTTGGTCATAATTAATAGCGGGGTGATTTCAGTTTTGTAGGGCATGTTGCCGCTGATAAATACCACCGAGCCGTATTCACCAATCGCGCGCGCGAACGCCAATGCAAAACCGGTGAGCAATGAAGGCAGGAGCGCGGGTAATAACACGCGGCGAAATGTTTGCAGGCGCGACGCACCCAAACTCGCGGCGGCTTCTTCTACCTCGGCTTCCAGATCGGCCAGCACTGGCTGCACCGTGCGTACCACAAACGGCAAACCAATAAAGGTGAGTGCGACAGTTACACCGAGCCAGGTATAGGCAATTTTAATATCGGCTAACCAAAACCATTGGCCAACCCAACCTTTGGTGGTGTAGAGCGCTGTCAGCGCAATACCGGCAACAGCGGTGGGCAATGCAAATGGTAAATCGACCAATGCATCGATCACGCGTTTGCCAAAAAAATCGTAGCGCACTAAAACCCATGCGACGATTAAACCAAAAACCAAATTAATACTCGCTGCCGCGAGCGATGCACCGAACGTCAGTTGGTAACTGGCAACCGCGCGCGGATTGCTAACGACGGCCCATAATTCTGGCCAACTGAGTTCCAGGGATTTCAGTACCAAACCGGCCAGGGGAATAAAAACAATCAAGCTGGCGTAGAGTGCGGCGAGTCCGATGGATAAACCAAAACCGGGCAGCACCGATTTTTTTACCCAGGTTTTTTTTGTTTGGGGAATTGGCGATGTCGCGTTTAAAACCCCGGAGGCTATGTCATTCATGTACCGCTCTCTTTTTTGGGCCCATTCTTTGTGGTGGAAAGTTAGGAAACTGTTTTTTTAATCCCCCTCCCTTGGTAAGGGAGAGGGTGGGAGGTATGGAAAAAATTATTGATAAATTTGATCGAAGATGCCGCCATCGCCAAAGTGGAAAGGTTGTGCCTTAGCCCAGCCACCAAAGTCGTCGATGGTGACCAATTCCAATTTTGGAAATGTTTTTGAATAGGTTTCTGCAACTTGTGGATCGCGTGGGCGATAGTAATGTTTAGCGGCGATGTTCTGGCCTTCTTTGGTGTAGAGATAATTCAGGTACGCGGTCGCCACTTCCAAATTGCCGTTGGCTTTAGCGTTTTCACTGACTACCGCAACAGAAGGTTCAGCCAGGATGGACAGGCTTGGCACTACAATTTCAACTTCATCTTCACCCAGTTCATTCACGGCCAAAAAGGCTTCGTTTTCCCAGGTAATCAAAATGTCGCCAATACCGCGTTGTACGAAGGTAGTGGTTGAGCCGCGTGCACCTGTATCCAACACTGGAACATTTTTAAATAATTCGCGTACGAATTCTTTTGCGCCTGCATCGTCCTTACCTTGTTTTTTGGCATAGGCCCAGGCGGCCAAATAATTCCAGCGTGCACCACCAGATGTTTTCGGGTTGGGGGTAATTACCTCTACGCCTTTTTTCACCAGATCGTTCCAATCCTTAATATTTTTGGGGTTGCCTTTGCGTACCAAAAATACAATGGTGGAAGTGTAGGGCGCGCTGTTTTGCGGCAATTTGGTTACCCAGTCGGCCGGCAGCAATTTACCGATGCTGGCGATTGGATCTATATCGCCCGCCAACGCGAGGGTGACTACATCAGCTTTCAATCCATCGATTACTGCGCGCGATTGTGCGCCCGAACCACCGTGTGATTGATCCACGCTAACGTTATCGCCAGTTTTTTCTTTCCAGTGTTTGGCGAACGCCGCATTGAACTCACGGTAGAGTTCGCGCGTCGGGTCGTAGGATACATTTAATAAGGTAACGTCCTTGGCGAACACGCTGGTGGATAATAAGCCGGCAGCAATTAACGATAATGTTTTGTATAAAATTTTCATGAAATTCTACTCATTTGAAATTGAATTTATCCCTCACCCTAACCCTCTCCCAGAGGGAGAGGGAACTCTTACTCCCTCTGTCTTTAGGAGAGGGAATTCCTACTTCCTCTTTCTTTAGGAGAGGGAATTCTTACTCCCTCTGTCTCTAGGAGAGTGGATTATTTACTCCCTCTCCCACTGGGAGAGGGCGGGGGTGAGGGTCTTTTAAAAACGGAAATCCAGACCAATCGCGGCAGTTTTATCCGTAGTGGATTGGGTGCTGATTTGCGCATCACCTTCGGCATCCACGCTGGCGTAATAACCGAATACGCGAGTGCTGGCGTTGAAGTTGTAATCCAAACCAACCGCTATACCTTCCAACTCCGCATCGCTATAAAGGTCGTTGGTTGGAGTGGTGCTGGATGATGCGTATTGAATTTTGGCGAGCCATGGCCCGGCAATTTTCCATTGCGCATTGAGGATGTAACCGTCTTGCTCTTTGAACGCATTGCCTGAGGCGCCGTCCCATTCAGAGACCGGGTTCAAACCATTTTGTGGGCCGAGCGTGGTGCCATTGGTGCCGACGAAAGTAGAGAAGCCGCCCAGGCTATCAACATCGCTGTGGCGTTCGGCGGTTTGCACGATTGCACCGAGTTTTACCGGGCCAAGGGTGACTTCGCCCACTGCGCGCAATGCATCGGTGGTGGCAACGTTATCGTCGTAAGCCAAACCAACAAACCATTTTGCTTTACCGTAAGTAACCGAGGTGGATGTACCAGAGGCAAAACCATTATCGTCTTGCTGGTTGGTCGCACTCACAGGAACACCGGTTTCTTCTGCTTGGATTGCCGCTATGTTCAATTCCAATCCGCCTAACCAAATCGGCGATGTGTATTGGATAACATTGTCAGGGCGGTTTTCACCGACGATAAAAGTGCCTATGTCGGCCAAAGGTGCATCGTTAAAGCGATCGACATCGCTACGCAACACTGTATTGGTCTGCAAGGTTTTTAACGGCGAATCGTTTTTGCCGGCGAGGATCGAACCCCAGTCGCCGCGCAATCCACCAAAAATATTACGCTGGCTTAATTCACGGCCATTGCTGTTGGTGCCGTTGTCTACATCTACGCCGTACTCCAAACGATAAAATACGGTTACGCTGGATGACGCATCAAAATCACCTTGCACACCCAAACGGGAGCCGGTGCTCTCTAATGCAAACGTATCCAATTCGGTGGTGACACTGGTTGCACCCACATTTTTATAAGTGGTGCCGCCGGGTGTGGTTGGATCAAAATTCAGTTTTTCCAAATCATATTGATTGGCAGTTAAAAAGATTTTCCCGTAGAGCGTTGGGAAACCGGCAAATGCATTGGCGGAAAGTACGATACCGACTGCCGCTGTTAACGCATTGCGTTGAAATGCTTTGCTGGAAGGAAATGATTTTTTTGCAACAAGTGATCGCACAACCGACCACGGTTTTTGAAATGACATGCTAATCTCCAAAAATTTACATATCACCTCCGGTGGTCCGGTCAGTGGAATTATTTGTGATAAATGGTGTGGTTAAACGTTTTTAAAATTTTTACTGCTACTGACTACTTGGTGCTTACACCTTTTTCCCAGCGTTTTTTTTCACGGCGTTCAATTTGTACTACCTGCCCGTTGTGAACTTGTATTTCCAATGAGCCGAATTGAATGAGTGCCAGTTGTTGCTTGATCTCTTCCAATACATCTTCTGGAATTGCTGCCTGCGCGTTGCGGTAAGTTTCCATTGCGATATCTCGTTTGCTAAATATTCATCAGCTTATTTGCGTTTCTATCAAGATGGCTCTCGTAAGCGGGTCACTTGCAAGAGCGTCTCTTGATTGGTGTGGCCATCATATTCAGGTGCCATTAAAACTAAAAATACTGATTATTTATTAGCTTATAACGCAGTGATGATGCCTATGGCCGTCAAGGTGTTCGCTGGAATCTGACCCTATAGCCGAGCTTCCTTGCGCAGCAGGGCTGGAGGCATCCTGAAACTGGTTGCGTTTAGAAACGCCGTTTAGAATCGTCGATTAAAAACGCGGCTTAGAAACGCCGATTAAAAACGAAAATCCAGACCGACGGTTAACACCGAATCATTAGTAGCATCGGTGCCGATTGCGGCATCGCCCTGGGTTTCAACTTCGGCGTAATAACTGAAGAGGCGGGTGGCATCGTTCAGTGCGTAATCCACGCCAAGGGCATATGCATCAAGTTCTGCATCGCCATAGGTTTCATTGCTTGATGTGGTGTTGGCGTATTGGAATTTGGCTGACCAGGGGCCGGCAATTTTCCACACACCGTTTAATACATAACCGTCTTGTTCTTTGTAGGCAGTGCCGGAAGCGCCATCCCACTCAGAGAAAGGGTTCAAGCCATTTTGTGCGCCTACGGTAGTAGGTGTGGCATTAACAAAACTGGTGAAGCCGCCGAGGGTATCGAACTCTTCATGTGCTTCTGCGGTTTGGTAGATGGCACCGAGTTTGACCGGGCCGAAAGTGACTTCACCAATTGCGCGGAATACATCGCTGTTAACGATGTTGTTGTCATAGCCAGCGCCGATAAACCAGCCGGTTTTGCCGTACCCGATGGATACTGACTGCCCGGATGCAAAACCATTGTCATCCTGCTGATTGGTTGGGCTTTGCTCTACACCGGTTTCTTCGCCCTGGACAGCAGCGATATTAATTTCCAACCCGCCAAGCAAAATCGGCGATGTGTATTGGATAACGTTATCCGCGCGGTTTTCACCGACCAGATAAGTTCCTATGTCGGCCAATGGTGCTTCGTTAAAACGGTCGATGTCGGTGCGCTGTACTGCGGGTACATAACCGTCTTTCACGATGGTGCCGCTGCGACCGGCAAGAGAGCGCAATGGGGTATCGTTTTTACCGGCGAGCAATGCGCCCCAATCCCCGCGCAGGCCACCAAAAATATTACGCTGTACTAATTCACGGCCGTTGCTGTTGGTGCCGTTATCGGCGTCCACACCGTATTCAATGCGATAGAACACATTCACACCTGCGGCCGCATCAAAATCGCCTTGTACACCCAGGCGTGAGCCAATACTTTCGACAGTGAAGCTATCCAGCTCGGTGGTGACATCAGTCGCGCCTGTGTTGCGGTAAGTAGTTGCACCAGGTGCGGTGAGCGGGAAGGCCAATTTTTCAAAATCGTATTGGCCTGCGGTCACTTGCAGCTTGCCGTATAGCGTGGGGAAGCCGGCAAATGCATTGGCGGACAATACCAAACCAATGGCGGCGCCCAGCGCGCTGCGGGTAAAAGAATTCTTGATATTGTGTGAGCCAGCAACTGACCCGATACGTGCTAATGACATGCTAATCTCCAAAAAAAGACATATCACGTCCGGTGGTCCGGTCAGTGTTTTATTCAGGTTTATGTAATCAATGTGTTGTGCTGCTAAACACGGGGTACTGCATTAAAACGAAAGATTTATTTGGCGTTGACGCTTTTATCCCAACGTTTTTTTTCTCTGCTTTCCAACTGCACTATGTGCCCGTTGTGAATCTGGATTTCCACTGAACCATAACGAATGTGTGCCAGCTGGCGTTTGATCTCCGCGAGCACTTCGTCGGTTGTACTATTTATTTCCGGACGATGGGTTCCCATAACTAACCTCACAAGAATGAATCAATGCGTTATTCAGGTGGGCGTACAGGTACGTTTTCCTGAAGTCGGCGCAATCATAGGATTGATGTTTTAAAACGAAAAATACTGATTATTTATTAGCTTATAACGAAGTTTTTTACGCTTAGATTAAAAGTGCATTTATCAACAGACGCCTGCTGAAAATTAAACAAATACACTTTTGCGCTGCCCAAAAAACAACACCCGCGTAATGCGGGTGTTGTTTTTTGCTGGATTTTTAAACGGAATCCGCTATTAGTTTTTTGCGTAAATTTTGTCGAAAATACCACCATCGCCAAAGTGTTCCGGCTGCGCTTTGCTCCAGCCACCAAAATCGCTGATGCTGGCGAATTCAATGGTGGGAAAATTTTTCGCGAATTGGCTGGCGACTTGTGGATCGCGCGGGCGATAGTAATTCTTCGCTGCGATTTCCTGGCCTTCTTTGGTGTAGAGATAATTCAGGTAGGCTTCTGCCACCGCGCTATTGCCCTTGGCGCTGGCATTCTTGGTGACTACGGCAACCGGTGGTTCAGCGAGGATGGAATAAGAAGGATAAACAATTTCGATATCGTCAGTGCCGGCTTCCTGAATGGCGAGATGCGCTTCATTTTCCCATGCCAATAACACATCGCCGATTCCGCGCTGTACAAAAGTAGTGGTCGAGCCGCGTGCGCCTGAATCGAGAACCGGAACGTTTTTATACAATTTCTTCACAAACTCTTGTGCGGCTGCGTCAGAGCCATCGTGTTTTTTCGCATAGGCCCAGGCAGCAAGATAATTCCAGCGTGCACCGCCGGATGTTTTCGGGTTTGGCGTGATGACTTCTACTCCGCTCTTCACCAGATCATTCCAATCCTTAATCGCTTTAGGATTTCCTTTGCGCACCAAAAATACAATGGTGGAGGTATAAGGTGCGCTGTTGTTCGGTAATTGCGAAGCCCAATTGTTGGCAAGCAATTGGCCTTTGGCGAGCGGATCAATATCACCTGCCAATGCCAGTGTTACTACGTCGGCTTTCAATCCATCCAGCACTGCGCGCGCCTGGCTGCCAGAGCCGCCGTGAGATTGTTCGATTTTTACATCGTCACCGGTTTTTGCTTTCCATTGTTTGGCAAAGGCGGTGTTGAATTCGCGATAGAGTTCGCGTGTTGGATCATAGGATACGTTGAGCAGGGTAATTTCTTTTGCCCAACTCGCAGAGGTGAGCAAAACAGTGGCAGCAAATAATGCGGCGCGGGTACTTAACAATTTCATAGTGTTTCCTTATGTAGGCAAAGGGTAAAACCACAGGCTTAATTTCATATTTCACTGTTCCTCCGCAGGGTTTTAATCGCGAGGTTCTGTGTTCCTCCCTTAAAGCCAGATCTATGCCAGATTATTTTTATAAAAATAAACTCACTAAAATTTAATTCGCATTGCGCCTGTAGCGAATTTTTTATAAGTAACTGGTTGTTTTGCATAAGTAAATGCCAGAAGGCTTGCGGTGGATTCGTGTTGGGTTCTTGTTGGTGTCGCGCTGGGATTTGGCGCCGGATGGCAATTAATTATTTCTGTTTCATTTTTTTTCGGGCTTTAAAACGGCGGGGGTTGCGGTGTTGAAAAATAAACGGTGCGGTCGGCTGTCATGTTGGTTTAAGCGCAGCATTAAAAAGCTATCTGTTTAAATAAAAGCAGGCATTTTTTAAAGAAAAGTAAAAAGTTTAATCCCGGCGAAACTTTGGCATTATGTTGGCAGTCTCCTGCAGTTTGGGTCGCCTGGCGCAATTCATTTTCTGCTGCGCTGAAAAATAGATGGATCAATCGCAAGGCGCTAATAAGAAGGAATTATTGTAAGGCGTAATTAATGTAAGGCGTAATTAATGTGGGGCGGAATTAATGGGAAAGATGAATGAGTAAATTGTTTGGCGGGAACCGGGATTTGTCTGGGTATCATTTTTTGTTCCTGAGGCCCTGGGTTTTAAGCGCATTGCTGGTGGCGACTTGTGGGGCTGCGGTAAATGCACAAGCGCTTTCTGATTATGCGGAAACTCCGCAGGTGAAAGCACAACTTATCGCGTCGGTACAATCGGTGGCGCCAGGGGCAGAAAT
>DATIGS010000113.1:0-21884 GCA_035481425.1 Cellvibrio sp.
TACCCAAAACCCGCCGGCCGATTTAGTCAAAATGGCACCCAAACCCGATGCCAGCCTGAAAGCACCTGCCAAACCGCCCAAAATTGTCGTTGCCACAATTCCGACCGAACTGATCGTGACCGATGGCAAACCCAAGTGGAAAAGCCTGCCAGACGGCAAACTCCTGTATGTTGAAAATACCGAAACACCCTGGCTGCGCGAGACCGACACCGGCAAGATGTATCTGCTGCTCGCCGGCCGCTGGTTTAACAGCAGCAGCGAAAAAGGCCCCTGGGTTTTCGTGCGCCCGGACAAATTGCCCGCCGCATTTAAAGACATCCCGCCCGACTCCGACGTAGGTGGTTTGCGTGTCTCGGTCGCTGGCACAGATGAAGCGGAAGATGCCTTGCTCGACGCCCAAATCCCGGTCACCACCGCGGTAAAACGCAGCGAAGCCAAATTAACCGTCAGCTACGATGGCACCCCCAAGTTTGAAAAAATCGCCGGCACCAAAGTGTCTTACGCGGTTAATACCGCCTCCCAGGTATTGTTGATCGATAAGCGCTATTACGCGGTCGATAGCGGCGTCTGGTTTACCTCCGCTGCAGCCACTGGCCCCTGGGTTGTCGCTGATAAAGTCCCCAAGGAAGAGATCGACAAAATTCCGCCCAGCTCACCGGTTTATAACACCACCTATGTCGAGGTTTATGACTCCACCCCCGAAGTGGTGTACGTGGGTTATACCGCAGGCTACACCGGCTCCTACCCCTATTACGGCGCACCCTACTATGGCACCGGTTGGTACTACCCTCCCTACTGGGGCGGCGCCTACTATCCCTACCCACCCACCTGGGGATTGCATGTGGGCTACAACCCCTGGACCGGTTGGAACGTCGGCCTTAGCTGGAGCAACGGTTTCTTCAGTTTTGGTTTTATCTGGAGCGAAGGCTGGAATGGACACCATCCCTGCTGCCGCAATGGCTGCTGGGACGATGTCGACTTCAACCGCAATGTCATCAATACCGGCGACATCAACATCGGCAATTCGGCCAACTTCGGCAATCGCGACCGGGTCAGCCACAACATGAATGAGCGCGCCGGAAACAGGGCGGGCGTGAGCAACCGCGCCAACAATATCTACCAGCGCCCTCAAAACCGCGCGCGCAACGCCACTGCAGCCACCACCTCGCGCGGCATGCAACAGGCGCGCAGTATCCAGCGCGAGAACAATGTCTTTGCCGACAAGAGCGGCAATGTGGCACGGCGCGTGGGCGACAATTGGGAAGTACGCGACAAGGGCAATTGGAGTAGCAGTATCTCGGACCGCGATTTCGATACCTCCAAACTGGATGTGTCCAAACTGGAAAATGCCAGAAACAAAATGCCGGCGATGAATGAGCGGGTTCCCACCAACAACACCATCAACAAGCTGCCGGAAACGCCCAAGCAGTTGCCGGTGGATCGCCCATCAAACCAACCGATACAAACCAATCGGACGCACACTACTACAACCCGATCAATCGATCGCCAGGAATTAAACCGCTCCTATGAGTCGCGCCAGCGCGGTACCACTCGCCAGATGTCGCGCCCTATGGGTGGTGGGATGGGTGGCGGAAGAATGGGCGGCGGCGGTCGTCGCTAAACTGTTGCCATCTACACGCCAATAAAAAAGCCGGCACGACGCCGGCTTTTTTAGCGGGCAATACCGATCAACGATACATATTGAGGTACTGCACCATGCGTGGAAAATCGGCTCGATTGGGGCTGCTGCCGTGCGGCAAAGCCTGATGCCAAATAATCAAATCGCCCGCACTCGCGGCAATCGGTTTAACCGGCCACTGCGACCAATCCTGCTGCTGTAAATCTATCCCCCGCGGTTGCGCATCCAACCAGGCATCCACCACTTTATGAAAGCCAGGAACACAACTAAATGCTCCCTTGTCTTCAGCCACATCCGTTAAATAAATTAACCCTTGGGTACCAAAAGGAATTGGGGCTGTTAACTCCACATCCCAATGAATTCCTGGCCCTGGAAATTTCCACTGGCCAGTTTCCGGCGGATTAAAACCAACGCGATCCGTGCTCACGGTCAAATCATCGCGCTGCCAGAGCTGCTGAAAAATACTGCGGATATAGTCCGATGTGCGCGCCACCTCCAACGCAGGATGCGTAAATAACTGCACCATGATTTTTTTCATTTGCGCCGATGGTTGATACCAACTCCCAGGGTCATCTTCACGCATCCCCAAAAATTCCCAGATAGCTGCACGCGCAGCAGCAGACTCTGCGACAGATAAAACGCCAGGAATAATAAGGTAACCATGTTCATCCCAATGCGCGAGTTGCTGCGCACTCAGTGGCTGCATCGCCTGCGCATCCAATGTATTTTTGTCATTCTCGATGCACTGCACTAGCGCGCGATTGGTGAGTTCAATGCGCTCATTTGTCAGCCCTCCCTCGTTCACACTGGCAAGCCAGGATTCAACATCACATAAGGAGTTTGCGAAATACAACTGTTGCAGACCCGGCTCAAGCCCGGCACCTACTTGATCCAGCAAAACGCGATCCAACAACCACTCACTGTTCCGAATCCTCGCCAATTCCTGTTGTGCTTTTACAGAAACGTTCGCCTGCTTGCGCAACTGGATTTTGTGCCAGAGTCTCGGCAAGTGATAAAGCCCCTGCGCACTTTTCTCCAAACTTTCAGGCAGCGGTCGCTCGGCAAATTCAGGCAATTGCGAATACGTAAATACGCAGCGGGGATAAGTGCCCAACTCGTATTGACTCTGCAGTCGTGAATTCGGTAACACGCGGGCATTGCGCTCATAAAGCGGCAAGGTGAGTTGCGATTGGTTTTCGTGCAGCTGATACGTTCCGAACACTTGAATAAAGGTGGTGAGTTTTAAATCCGTTAGCGCAGCGGGATACTCCGGCACCATAAGATGTGCCTGCATATGGGAGTTATCGCCATTGCCTAATTGCATCGCGGTGGATTTATCCAATTGGAACACGGTCCCCAACAATAACTCGCGGGAATGATGCTGGCTCGCAGAGTAGGAATGGCCTGTGCTCAACCATAAATCCAAACGAATAATTTCCGGCAGCAGCCAACCATCGACACATAAAAATTGTTGCAGATGACTGAAGATGCTCACCTGTGGCTCTTGTATAAGACCCTGGCGCATAGTTTCGGAAATAATCAGATCAAAGCGCTGCGTAGTTTGCCAAGTAGTCGCGTCGGCCAACTCTGCTTGCTGGATAAAATTATTTACATCCAAAACATCAATCAACTGCTGCAATTTTTCAAGCGATTCGGCGTGGATATCCAGCAGCGTCACGCGTATTTGGGCAGCATCCAATAATGGCAACAGCGGAACTAACAACAATCCGAAAGGGCCAGTGCCCGCGTACAAAATATGAATAGGCCGACGATTTTTTTGCTGCAATTTTTGCTGGATCGCTGCGTAAACGCCCTGCATAAAAATGCGCGTGCGCTCCACATCCTCCGCGCATTGCGCTGCCGTAGTAGGCGATACCGCCTTGCCTTGCGCGGTAATAGTGGCATGCTCATCAAGAAATAAGGCCGGATGCAATTCCAAACCAGTGATAGCACATAACTCCATGACCAACTTATCCACGACCGGTTTTGCTTCGCCCGCCGTCGTGCAAACCAGTAATTGGCTAACCAATTCACGAATATTATTGGACATACATCAGAATCCTGTGGAGTCGCTCAGAGCGGTAATCATAAAATGTGTTCCCAGCCTAACCGAATGTACCGTTTTTGGTATTTCATAATATTTCACCATGTGCGAAAAGCAGCACAAAATCGTTAAGCTTCGCAAAGCTGTCACAAAAGCAGAAAATTGTCGTCATATTGGCGCGCTAGGGTTGGATTGCGTTTCACCCAACCCATACGACAAAAGGAGGTTTCTATGCCGCACCGAATCCATCTACTCACCAGCGTCCTCGCGCTGACCTTGTGCATTCCCTTAATTGCTGCAGCTCATGGCGACAAAGATGAACGCCATTATCAACATGACCAGTACCATCAACACAGCGATAAAAATACCAGTATCCAACTCGGCCCACGCCCGTTCTTTTTAGTAAATGACATGGACGAGAGTTCGCTGAAAAAGAAATTACAAAGCTGCGTGAACAGTCCGGTCAAAAAAACCAATTTTTCGATTGGCCATCGCGGTGCACCGCTGCAATTTCCTGAGCACACCAAAGAATCTTATGAAGCTGCCGCCAAAATGGGCGCCGGTATTTTGGAATGCGATGTCGCTTTCACTAAAGACAAACAACTCGTGTGCCGCCACTCACAGTGCGACCTGCACACCACCACCAACATTCTTGCCACACCACTGGCCAGCAAGTGCACACAAAATTTTTCACCCTTTGATCCAGTGAGCGGCACAGCGGCGAGCGCGAATTGCTGCACCAGCGACATTACCCTCGCTGAATTTAAAACCCTGCAAGGCAAAATGGATGCATTCAATCCAAAAGCCATTACTGTCGATGAATATTTAAAAGGCACTGCCAATTGGCGTACCGATTTGTACGCAAATCGCGGCACCCTGCTCTCTCACGCGGAGAGCATCCAGTTGTTCAAAAAACTCAACGTAAAAATGACTCCCGAATTGAAATCCGCCAGTGTGCCAATGCCGTTTGAAGGCACTTACACCCAAGCGATGTATGCACAACAATTGATTGATGAATATCGCGCTGCCGGCGTAAAAGCGCGCGATGTATGGCCGCAATCGTTTGACATCCAGGACATTCGTTACTGGATTAAAAATGAACCCGCGTTTGGCAAACAAGCCGTGTATCTGGATGATGCCGACACCATTGCCGACGTACCTACAGCTGCAGATTTGCAAATGTACGCTGACGAGGGCTTCAACATAGTTGCACCACCCATATGGGTGTTACTGGCGCTGGACAACAACAATAAAATTATTCCGTCCGAATACGCGCGTAACGCAAAAAAAGCGGGATTAAAAATGATTACCTGGTCATTTGAACGCTCAGGTCCATTAAAAAATGGTGGCGGCTGGTACTATCAAACCATCAATCCGGCGATCAATAACGACGGCGATATGATGGATGCGCTGCATGTATTAGCAAAAGACGTTGGCGTAGTAGGAATTTTCTCTGACTGGCCAGCCAGCGTTAGCTATTATGCAAGTTGCATGAATTTGAAATAAGTTATTACCTATTTCAAATTAGCAAGCACAAATAAAAAAGCCCCGCGTATGCAGATACGCGGGGCTTTTTAGTTAGTACGCGCTTTACAAGGGTTGTGCTTGCAGCAAACTTTCCAGACACTGCTCCTTGATTCCGTAAAATGCTTTGATATCAGCGATCTGTTGCAAAATAGCGCTATTGTCGCGTGGGGTTTTGCGTTTCTGCGCGAGGATCATTTTATTTTTGCTGGTGTGTTCGAGCGAGATAAATTCAAACACTTTAGTGTCGTATCCATAAGCTTCCAGCAAGAGCGCACGCAATCCATCGGTCAGCATTTCTGCTTCTTGCCCCAAGTGGATTCCGTGTTGCAATACTGGCGCGAGCAGCGCCGGGCTTTTTAATTGCGGGCGAATTTGTTTGTGGCAACAGGGCGAGCACATGATGATCTCGGCCCCGGTGCGGATTCCCATATTGAGTGCGTAGTCGGTAGCAGTATCGCAGGCATGCAGGGCGATCATGATATTGATGTCCTGCGCGGCAAAATGCTGTACATCGCCCTGCTCGAATTTAATTCCTGCCAGCGATAATTTCTGCGCAGTCTGGTTGCACAAATCCACCAATCCCTGACGCAATTCCACACCAGTCACCTGCGTTTTTACACCGGGATTTGCAGAGACATAATCGTGCACAGCGAAAGTTAGATAGGCTTTGCCCGAGCCAAAATCAGCGATATGCAATTCATCGCGCTTATCCAATCCGGTTTGCTGGATTGCCCCTGAAAGCACTTCAATAAATTTATTGATCTGTTTCCACTTGCGCGACATGGCCGGAATAATCTGGCCATTGCCATCGGTAATTCCCAGCTCGCGCAGATAGGGTCGATTTTGTTCCACATAACGCAGCTTATCGCGATTGTGCGCCAATACGGGTTGCACCACTTCCGCACTATTAGCAGTAGCCGAATTTTTATTGCGGTTTTTATTAACCAGCACTTTTCCTTTTTTACTAAAACTCAGTTGCGTCTCCCAATCATCGGTAATCATGTGGGCGTTATGGAATTCAGCGCCCAGCAATTGTTGCAATTGGATTAGCGCATCGTTAATAGTGAAATTTTTAGTCACATGATTAGTGCGGTATTCATACAAAAATGACAGCAATTTTTGCTCTTTAATTTGCACCGGGCGAAGGGTAATGCGATTCAGTTCGGGCTCGTTACCCTTGTATTTGGATAACACCAATCGCTGCAAAGCACCGGCGTTAAATGCGCGCTCGCACTCCTGTAAAAATGCATCCAGATCCGCCGTGGATTTTAAATCAGTCATATTTTTTCTCTGGCAAGCCATACTCAATATGGCCACTTCAACGTTTTACATCAGGTAGGGATTTTACACTATGCCAAATGTTGCTCAGCCAAACCAATCATCACTCACAAAAATCTCTGCTCATGATCGGGTGTTGCCAACAAGCAATGGTCATATTTTCCAAATAGCCTGTAGCGGTTAAGCGCGATCCGGTCGTAACACCAATCGCGAATTGCGCGGGGGACAATTTTAATAATCGCGAATAACGGCCAGGGAAAAGGCAGCTGGGACATTATCGCTATAAAGGCATTACTTTTTTCCAGTGTCCGGTCACCTTGCATCAACAACAGGGTTTCAAAATGATCAAGAGGATAGCCGAACCTTCGCAAAATGTTCTGGCCCTGTTCTGATTGCACGGCACAAAGTTTAAAACGCCGCCGATTATCAAACCGGATAATAAAACGACTCCAGCGATTACACAGTTTGCAAACGCCGTCGAACATAATGATTTGATCATTTGCCTCGACGCCTGAAGGATAAATCGCGCCCATCATCATTGCTCCTCTGCTCGGCTCTGTTGGACGACGGAGGTAAGTTTAGCGAGTTGGTGACATTAATCCCATTTTATACGGCGATAACAAGCGCATTCGGCGGGAAATCTTCGGGAGGGTGGTGAAGCAGAAGCGGAAGACAAAGCGGAAGACAAAGCGGGAGCTAAGGAGGATAACGCAATCCATTGCGTCGGTATGTCAGGTTGATCCTTACCTAAGGCGGGCTTACTTGTGATTGTCTTTCAAATCGCCATAGCCTTTTTGGATTTTACCTTCGGCTTGTTTAGCGGCGCCTTTGGCTTGGTGTTTTTCGCTACCTAAAGCTTCGCCGGTTTTTTGCTGCACTTTACCTGCAGCCTGCTTCACTGAACCTTTTACTTGATCTTTGTTCATGATGATTATCCTCTATGAAGTAAGTTCAAACGGGAGCTATTTATTCGCTATCAACAAATATTTCCCCTCCAGTAAATGCTGAGTCGAATCTGGCTCATCAGTTATCAGACTGAAACAGCATCCAACGCCTCCACCTTAGAACCCAGCGATCCCCTCTTCCGTGCGGAACCAAACATAAACAGTGATTTGTCGCTCTAAACACCCTAAAAACCACTAAAGACCGGCAAATTGTTTTCCTTGACGCAGATCAAACAATTCTGTAATTTCAGTAATTACTGAAATTACAGGAAGAAGAAAATGCCCACCACCCTGACCCCTATGATCCAATCCTGCATCCTCCACTTTGGTGAAATGGGCAGCCGCTGGGGTATTAACCGCACCGTGGGCCAAATGTATGCCCTATTGGTTTTGAGCAAAGAGCCGCTGTGCGCTGATGACATGACCGAGGCGCTGGGCATATCCCGCTCGAATGTGAGCATGGGCCTTAAGGAATTAATGTCCTGGGACCTGGTGAAACTGCAACATCGCCCGGGTGAACGCAAAGAGTTTTATTCTGCGCCAGGCGATGTATGGGATATCGCCAAAACGCTGATTGAGCAGCGCCGCAAGCGCGAGATCGATCCTACACTCTCTACATTGCGCAATTTACTGATCGAAACCCCGGCCAACCCCGATGAGGAATACGCACAGCAGCGCATGCGCGAAATGCATGAGCTGATTGAAATGCTCACGCTCTGGACGCAGGAAATCCAGCGCCTCGATTCAGCCCAACTCGGCACATTGCTCAAACTCGGCAATAGCATTGGCAAAGTATTGGATATGAAAGACCGTCTGCTCGGCAGCAAAAAATAGCCGGAAAAATCTGCGAAATAATTGTTTTTATGAGGTGCCCCTATGCTTGACCCCGCCGTAATGGAAACACTCATGCTCTCGCGCATTCAATTTGCCGCGAATATTTCTTTCCATATTTTATTTCCCTCCATCTCCATCGCGCTCTGCTGGTTTTTGTTTTATTTCAAGCTGCGTTACAACGGCAGTGGCGATGATGTATGGATGCGCGCCTATCGCTTCTGGGTAAAAGTTTTTGCTCTCACTTTCGCGTTGGGCGTGGTCAGCGGCATCACCATGAGTTTCCAGTTCGGCACCAACTGGCCTGGCTATATGGAAACCGTCGGCAATATCGCGGGGCCACTGCTCGGCTATGAAGTTTTGACAGCATTTTTTCTGGAGGCAACATTTTTAGGGATTATGTTGTTCGGCATTAATAAGGTATCGAACCGCGTACATACACTCGCGACTTTTTTGGTGGCATTCGGTACGAGCATGTCGGCATTCTGGATTATCGCGCTCAATAGTTGGATGCAAACACCAACCGGTTTTGAAATGCGTCAGGTAGGCGATACCATGAAAGCATTTCCACTGGATTGGTGGGCGATTATTTTTAACCCCTCCATGCCTTATCGCTTGGCCCATATGCTGATTGCATCCGGATTAACCGCTGCATTTTTAATTGCCGGTATTTCCGCATACCGCATTTTAAAAGACGATCACAAACCCGCGCCGCGGCTCGCATTAAAAACAGCACTTGGCGCAGCAGCTTTATTAATTCCGCTGCAAATTTTATTGGGCGATATGCACGGCTTGAATACATTGCATCACCAACCGGCGAAAATCGCGGCGGTTGAAGCGGTATGGCACACCGAAAAAGGCGCGCCTCTGGTGTTGTTTGCAATCCCCGATAAAGAAACCCAAACCAACAAATTTGCAATTGAAGTTCCCAAGCTCGCGAGTTTAATTCTCACCCATGATATGGACGGGGAATTAAAAGGCTTGAATGAATTTCCCGATGCACATCCACCCGTTGCGCCATTATTTTACGGTTTCCGCATCATGGTTGGAGTGGGCACACTGATGTTATTGGTGTCATGGATTGGCTGCTGGCAATTCTGGCGCAAAAAAGAATTGTCACCGCTGATGTTAAAAGTGGTGGTCGGTATGACTTTCTCCGGCTGGATCGCCACACTCGCCGGCTGGTACGTCACGGAAATCGGTCGCCAACCCTGGTTAGTTACCGGCGTACTAAAAACAGCGGATGCGGTAACCAGCACGCCCGCAAGTAATGTTGGTACTTCGCTCGCAATTTATTTAACACTCTATGTAGTGTTGCTGATCGCTTATATCCGCACGCTGTTTGTTATGGCCAGGAAATCCGTATTGGTTGATCGCCCCGAACAAGTGGACACATTGCAAGAAAAACTGGTCGAAGAAAATCTGTGAGGAAAACACCATGACCGATATCAGCACTTTATCCGGCCCCGAATTTTGGTTACCCGTTATTTTTATCGGCTTGATGGGCTTGGCATTTTTTATTTACGCCATTCTCGATGGCTATGATTTGGGCGTGGGCATTTTATTGCCAAAAGATTCCGAGCAGCAGCGCGATACCATGATCGCAAGCATCGGCCCCTTTTGGGACGCAAACGAAACCTGGTTGGTGTTAGGTATAGGCCTTTTATTAATTGCCTTTCCCATCGCCCACAGCCAAATTTTATTTCATTTGTATTTGCCAGTGACGGTGATGCTCGCCGGATTAATTTTGCGCGGTGTTGCCTTCGACTTTCGCGCCAAAGCCCCGGAAGATCACAAAGAATTATGGGATCGCGCATTCCAGGTCGGCTCACTGCTCGCCACGCTTTCCCAAGGCTATATGCTCGGATTATTTGTAATGGGTTTTGAAGAAACACTCGCCGCGCATTTATTTGCTGCACTCAGCGCAATTTGCGTCACCGCTGGCTACACCTTTATCGGTGCTGCCTGGCTGGTGATGAAAACCGAAGGCGAATTGCAAGAGCGCGCCGTATGGTGGGCGCGCCGCTGCGCATGGCTAATGGCGCTGGGAATTATTGCGGTATCTATCGTCAATCCACTGGTGAGCCATACCATTTTTGATAAATGGTTTAGCTCACCACTGATCATGGTGTTGTGGGTCATCCCGGTATTTTGTTTCGTGTTGTTTTTTATTGCCGACCGCTACTTGAAACGCGCGCCTTACGCCGATGACTACGGCTGCTGGATTCCGTTTGCATCCGCCGCGATGATTTTTTTATTGAGTTTTATCGGCCTGGCTTACAGTTTTTATCCCTATGTAGTGCCCAACAAACTGGACATCTGGCAAGCCGCCAGCGCCCCGGAAGCACTCATGTTTATTTTGTACGGCGTAATCATCGTACTCCCCACCATCCTCGGCTACACCTTCTTCGCCTACAAGGTATTCCACGGCAAGGCGACGCAGTTGAAGTATTACTAGACCGCTAAAAGTTATCGCTCAATAAACAAAAAGCCCAGCTCGGTTGAACTGGGCTTTTTGTTTATTATCAGGAGGCGACAAACTTCGGATAGCTAACAGGCCAATCACAACCCGCAGGTTTGGTATACAGCCTAAGCCTTTTTCTTGGCCACAAGATAAACAAGTACAGCCAAAATTAAAGACACCAACAGGAAGCCAGGCACGACATATAAAAATATTTGAGGCGCATTATCCACTCTTTGCTCTTCATGCAAAAAAGGAAATACTAGCTTTTTATATGAAACAAAGAAAACTGTTAAATTTAATAGGGCGCTCACCAAAAAAAATAACACACCAGTCCAGCATGCTTTCATTTTTATTTGACCTCCCAAAACCAAACTTCTTTGCTTTTATTTAAGTCAGAAACAACACCAAACAATTCATATATCGAACGCATAAACATCCCGCCACTCGTTATTTTATTTTTATTCCATAAATCAATATGATCCCCACTACGAGACTCGAAACTTTCCGCTCCACGCTGCCAGTAATCTTTAAAAAAAATTACACCAGTTTTATCTGACAAGTCATTTTGAAAAGATTCAGCCTGAACTTTTTTCATAGCAGAAAAACCCGCAGGAGGTCTTTTTGCTAACGCTTTAGCCAGCTCTTCAGCTAAAAGAACATGTTTCTTTCCTGAATGGGACCAACATTTATTGGCCTTATATCCACTGATATCAATACCTGACTTAATAAAGCAATCGCTCAACATGATTGCGCAATAATCACTAAAAGGCTTATTGCTGTCTTTTTGTTTATTTGTGCAAGAGGTCTTTATGACATCTGGATTTGGGAAGTTTTTCCACAGAGTTTCAAAATTAGCCATACATTTTCCTTAATTATTAAGATTTTTATAGCCCTGCGTATAAACACAGAGAATGATTGTCGTGACTTAACCTTATTAAAATCTTTGCTTTTTGCTTTAGTAGAGTTAATCCCCATGTCAAAAATATTGGCCAAACCATTCAGCTGTCGCCATTCTTCAACCCTCGGTAAACGGCCCTAACAACGGGGAAAGCCGGTATTGCTCCCACCAAAAGCAATCCAAATGTGCATACAAGATTCTTTGCCCATCCAGTCAAAGTAAGATTAAAGATGGAATCTTCAAAACCGAAATTCAGTTCGTTTACAAAAAATCCATATATAGATCCGAAAAAGGCGAATAGGTAAAGAAAAGCCAAAAGATAAAACTTCATTATTATTTTCCCCAATTCTCTTAAACGATATCGGATTGGTGCTCAAGTAATTTCCATATTACTGTTTCGATTGAAAAACTGGCTACTCCGATTTCGGCGGGGGCACGTACCCCTCAGCTTCATCCACCTTCTCACCCGACAAAAACTTTTCCATTTGTTCAGTCAGATAAACTTTGGTACCCATGTCCATTACGTTTAAACGTTTTTCGTTGATGAGTAATGTCTGGTGGGCCATCCATTCTTGCCAGGCTTTTTTGGAGATGTTGTTAAATAAATCCAAACCTTTTGCGCCCGGATAAGGTGGCATGTCCAGGCCTTCCAGTTCTTGTTGGTATTTGCGGCAGAAAACCATGCGGGTCATATTTTTTCTCGCTTACTGATAGAGGATTTGGTTGTGCGTTTGGTAGCGCTACTTTTTTTCGGCGCTGCTTTTTTCGGTGCAAGTGTTTGGTTGGCGCGCGGATCGAGTTGCGCGAGTTTTTCCAATAATTTTTTCACTGGCGCGGCCAATCCCAAGGCATCGGGTTGATGGGGATTGTACCAGTGAGTCGCGGACTCACCGATAGCGCGCGGTGTTTTGGCCAGTTGGATTAATACCGGCGTGATATCCAGATGGTAGTGGCTGAATGTATGGCGATAAGTATTCCACTGTTCCAGTTCGATAACTGCGCCGTAATGGTCTTCGGCATATTCCTGCGCATCGGCATCAATCGATAATTCCGGAAAACTCCACAGCCCACCCCAAATGCCCTGCGCGGGGCGCTGTTGCAATAACACATCGCCAGCGGGATTGCGTAGCATCACTAATTGCACAGATTTTTCCGGCAATGTTTTTTTCGGTTTTTTACCCGGATAGGCGGCAGGATTTCCCTGCGCATAAGCCACACAACCTTCGCGCACCGGGCATTCTTCGCATTTGGGTTTACTGCGCGTGCACAGGGTCGCGCCCAGATCCATCATTGCCTGCGTATAGTGATTGGCGCGGGTTTTGGGAGTGTAATTTTCCGCAATTTCCCACAGTTGGTTGGCGACATCCAATTGCCCGGGCCAGCCATCAACCGCATGGTAGCGAGCCAGCACACGTTTGACATTGCCATCCAAAATCGCCGCACGCTTTTGAAATGCGATGCTGACAATTGCCCCCGCCGTCGAGCGCCCGATACCGGGCAAATCCGCGAGGGATTCCACCGTGGAGGGAAACTCGCCGCCATATTGGCTGACTACCACCTGCGCGCACTTGTGCAGGTTGCGCGCACGCGCGTAATAGCCCAGCCCCGTCCACAGATGCAGCACCTCGTCGATAGGTGCTGCCGCGAGGGATTCAACATCGGGGAAGCGGGCGATAAACCGCTCAAAATAAGGGATAACCGTAGTTACCTGGGTTTGCTGCAACATAATTTCCGACAGCCAGACGCGGTAGGCGCTGATGTCTTGTTGCCAGGGCAGATGTTTGCGCCCGTGCTTGTCGAACCACTTAAGCACCGGCGCAGAAAAAGAAGAGGTCATAGCAGCTCGTTTGGGAAACTTAATAGCAGGCGCGAATTCTAGCAGGCTAACAAAAAACTATCTGCTAGCGCTCGATCCACGCCCTGCAGTTACGGCGCTGCGGAGGATGCACTCGCTTCTGTGGTTGGTACAGGCGCGGTTTGTGTGGCAGGTTCCGCAGGAGTAGTGGTTTCCGGTGTCGCCGCCGATGACGCAGCACCTTTATTCAAACGCTGCTGCAATTTATCGAAGAGTTTGTTTTTCTCTTTTTCGACTTTTTCTTTCAGCTCGGTTTTTTTCTCCTCGAACTTCGCGCCGTGTTTTTCCTTGAGTTTATAGGCGGCGAAATCTTTGGTGAGATCAATCAATTTTTCCGTATCGGGGCGGCAATCGCCGAGCGGATTAATTTCGCTAAAAGAACCTTTGCAGCGCAACAAATCCATACCCCGCTCCAGCCAATAATTACTGCCGATGCTGCAACCATTCGCGCTGGTGCTCACTGCCACTTGCTCGGCGTTCACTGTGTCGGTTTGGTCTTTAATTAATTTAAATGGCAATTGCAGATCATAAGTGTCGGTCGCGAGATTAATTTTCCCCTGCGAATTGAGCTGTAATTTTTCGACACCGGCTTTGAAGGTATCAATACTGATCACCTGATCGCGCCACTTGATGCTGCCGGATAATTCGTTCAGCTCGGTGTATTCTTCCCACGCCTGGGTTGGGTCTTCAACTTTATTGACCAGGTTAACCAGCTTACAAAATTGCTGCTCAAGGTTGATTGGTGTCAGACGCACCTGTGCACCAGAAAACGTCGCATTGCTGCGCAGCGAATTCATTAGCTGATTAACCGATGTGCCTTGTGTTGTGCCGAGCGCCCGTGCCTGAATGGCGCCCTGCAATCCGAATTTGGAATCCATTTCCATATCTTTTAACAAGGGCGCCAATTCCAGGCCCTTTACGTCTGCGTCAAACTGCACTTGCGCTTGCTGGCCACGCGCATCCATTTGCCCCTTTGCACTGATCGCACCGGCGTACGCATTAGCGCTGATACCGGGTTCGATCATGCCATTTTTTGCCACGAGTTTTAGTGCAACATTTTCCAATTCGATTTTATTGAAAATGGCTTTTTTCAATCCAATTTTCGCGTTGACATTCAAACCGCGCAGCGTTTCCAGCGGAAGCAAAATATCGGCTTCCGGGACCGCAGGCGCTGCCGTGTCCGCCACTTGTTCCGGGGCTTTACTCGGCGGCGGCAAATAATCATCGATGTTAATGGTATCGCCTTCGAGCACCAGCTTAAGCGCAGCCGTAGCAAAATCGCTTACCGCCAAACTGCCCGCCAGATGAGTTTCATCGAGCGTCAGTTGCAGATTATCCAGTTTGATATTTTTGCTGGTGCCATTAACAGACGAGGAAAATGCAAATTTACTGAGTGCGTTGTTATTGGCTGTGTCGAGTTCAGTACCGAATGCGGCGAGTAATTTTCGTGCATTAGTTTCGCCGAGTTTTAGCGTGCCTTGATAAGCAGGTTCGGTTTTAATATTGGTGAGGATCAACCCATAGTCGAGCGCAAGCTCAGCATTATTGTCACCAATAATTTCCAACTGCAATTTGCCATCATCCAACTTGATATTGCTGAAGGCAGCATCAACGCTGAGGGTCGTTTTTATCGCCGCTTGCAATTCCAATTTGTCGGCGCCGCCCGCAGTGGATGCCTGCTCCATCACCAACGATAAATCCAGGGGAAAGGGTGCAGCGCGGGTATTTACATCGCTCATGGTGAGATTGATATCGCGCAATGCAATATTTTGTCCGCTCTGCGCATCGCTATAATTGACTTGTGAATTGCTGAGGCTGATTTTTTCGATATCGAGTTTTAAGTTAGCGTCTGACGCGGGTGCCGGTGCGGCGGGTGTTGGTTGAGTTGGTTGAATTGGTTGGCCAGCTTGATTGGCTTGTGTGAGCGCCTCCCAATTGCCCTTGCCATTGCTGTCGACTTTTAGCGTAATCGCCGCGCCATCGACCACAATGTGATCCACCTGAAATTCACCGGAGAAAAGCGGCATTAACGCCAACATCAAACTCGCTTGTTTGAGTTCGGCAATGGATTGGTCGGGCGTTTCCAAGGCTGCGACGCGCACTTCGTTTACAGCCACACCGAGACTCGGCCAGAAATTCCACCCCAGATCACCGTTAATTTGCAGGGCAATTCCCTGATCTTTTGCGATAGCTTCGATGCGCGGTTTAAAGCGATTGGCATCAACCAGAAATACAAATGCCAGCACGAGGATCAACAATAAACCAATCAGGGCGATAAGGGTTTTTCCCAATAATTTCATAAGTTCTCCTTCCGGGTTTGCGAGGCCTATTAATGCAGAAAATAGACGCAGCTAAAAAATAGACGCAGATAGATGATTGACCCCCGCACAGGCGATTTTGTTCAGCGGTGCGGGAAAACGGAGACGTCAAGAAGGATTATTGCGCATCCGCCAGCCGCAGCTTGCTGATATCCGGCACCACTGGTGTTACTTCTGGTTTTAACTGGCCGAGGTCGCTGCCGGCGGGCGCCAACCCAAAATCGCCCACCTCGACAACGGCCGGCAATACCAAAGGGCGCTCATCCTCCGTTAGCAAATCGCTGCCCGCCTCTGCTACACCCCAATCCTCCAATTCGATTTCAACCAGCGGTAGCTCCCATTTTTCATCGGCACCGATCAAATCAGCGCCCACCGCCGCCAAACCCAGATCGGGCACTACTACTTGCGCATGGATCTCTTCCGACACTTCGCTGGCATCCACCAGGTTACCCTCCGCCGGGCGCAGGCTGAGGGCAGATACATCCACCTGTACCGGTGTTGGCGCCGCTGGCCGCTCTTTGGCCGGCAGCAAGTCAGCCCCCAAGGGAGCCAACGTCCATTCCGCTGCGCCAAGCGCTGCGGGGCGACGCACGGCCGGAGCGGGTTTAGGTGCGGCATTGGCAGGGCTAGTATCGCTCGGGCAAACCTCGACCATAGCGCCAGCCTTGATCAGGGCATCGCGATATTTATGGGCGGTCGCCTCATCCAGATTGCGCTTCAGCGGAACCGGGCGCCCGGTAAATAGCGCATCGATTTTGGCGGCATCGGCTTTAAATAATTGCTGTAAGCGGGTTTTCACCTCAGCCAATTGATGGCCAAAGACAATATCGCCGCGGAAGATGATGTCGAATTGGGGAGCGCTCATAGGTCCAAAAATCCTGCTACAGAAATTGCTTGCCTGGAATAATAGCACCCATAGCATCTATTGCCGGTTCGCATGCCAGTGGAGAAACAACAGCGATAAACAGTGCACAGAAAGTAACAAATCAGTCTTAACCGCGACTGGCGGTCAGCACAGCAGGCGACCATACTAAAAGTCGATACCGCGAAGGAGTGGGAAATTATGTTGCCTTTTCTTCAGAAAAAACCGCAAGACAATCGCATGGTCGCTGGCGACTCGTTTAATCCGCACGGCAATGCACGGATCAAAGTGGAGCAAGATATCGCTTTCCTTACCGAGCGGATCGCCACGATGAAGACGCAGCCTCGCCCCAACGCCATGTTGATCGAGCATTATCAATCCATGCTCAAAAGCCGCGAGTCTGTCCTCAAGTGGCTATTGGACGGCTGCGACGACGAGACCAGCAGCCTGTCCAACTACGCAGATCATCCTGGCCAATCGGATCAGCGCAGCGCGCAATAAGCTCAAATCAAACATCACCATCTTCATTGAGATGGTGATCCATATCCAGCGCCGGCGCCTCACCCTTTGGTCGGCCGATAGGCTTGGCTGGCACACCAGCAACGGTGGTGTGCGGCGCGACTGCATCCAACACCACACTCCCCGCACCAATTTTTGCGCCTTCGCCGATTTCAATATTGCCCAGAATTTTTGCGCCCACGCCGATCAATACCCCGCGCCGGATTTTTGGATGGCGATCGGTTTTCATGCAGCCGCTGCCACCCAAGGTGACGCTGTGCAACATGGAGACATCATCTTCAATTACCGTGGTTTCACCAATCACCACCCCGGTCGCATGGTCGATCATAATGCCTGACCCAATGCGCGCGCCCGGATGAATATCCACATCAAATGCTTGCGAAATTTGGTTTTGAAAATAAAGCGCCAGCGCATTGCGCCCCTGCAGCCACAACCAGTGGGCGATACGCCAGGATTGCAACGCGTGATAGCCTTTGAAAAATAAAAACGGCATACAAAATTTATTGCACGCAGGGTCGCGCTCGCGGTGCGCGCGAATATCGGCACGCATCGCCAATTCAATACTGGTGTCAGCCTGCATCGCCTCGGTAAAGACTTCGCGTAACATCATCGCGGGCAATGCCTGGCTGTCGAGTTTGTTAGCCAGATGAAAACTGATCGCTGCTGCAAACGAAGCGTGATTCAAAATACTCGCATGATAAAAACTGGCGAGCACCGGTTCATCGGCGCTCGCTTGCTGTGCCTCGGTGCAAATTTCTTGCCACACATCAACATGGGCAAAATTGTGTACTGGTGTTTGCATAGGAATCCGATTTAGCGTGATTTAAAAATCAACGGAATTAATTCATCCATCGCAAAAAAAACTTCCGCTCCCAAGGCGCGCATGGACGGCAGTAACACATTGTCGCTGCCATCGGCATTGGGTGGGCAATAACCGAGCGGGCGCATGCCGGCCGCGACAGCAGCCTGGATACCGGTAAGAGAATCTTCTACGACAATTGCCTGCGCGGCGGGAATATTGAGCGTTGCCGCTGCGTGTAAAAATAAATCCGGTGCCGGTTTGCCGCGCGTCACATCTTCAAAGCTGAAAACACGCCCTTGCACATAAGGCATGATGTTGGTTTTCGCCAAGGTCATGCGCATTTTTTCATGCTTGCCATTGGAGGCCACACAAAAAGGAATCTGTTTTTCTTGCAAAGTATCCAGCACGGCCATTACACCCTGGACCGGCTCCAATTCTGTTTCGCATGCGACTAATGTTTGCAACTGAACACGACGCCAGAATTGTGCGCCGCGCTCGGCTCTTTCTTCATCGCTGAAATGCTTCCATGAATCCAGTTTGGAAAGTTCTTCCGTGATCATGCAAATGCAATCTGCCACGGATTTTCCGCGGTAGGTTTCCAAAATATAATGGGTGCTTAAATCAATGCCGATTTCTTTCAAACAATCGCTCGATACTTGCGCCGAAATAATTTCACTATCAACCAACACGCCATCACAATCAAAAATAACTAACATGCTCATCTCTTTACCTCTATAAAAACAGCAACGACAACACTAACCACGGCAGAAACCGCACACATCAATTCGATTGTTTTGTGGCCACAGCCGGATACGGTGCTTTCAATAAAATCGCCAAACCCGCCACTAAAAATACAATTAATGCAGCCATGCCGATGCGCGCCGAATCCGTATAAAGGGTCAGGCTGGCGACCGCCATAGGTGCCAAAAATGCTGTGGCACGCCCCGCCAGCGCATAGATGCCAAAATAACGCCCGGCTTCATCGGCACTAACACTGCGCGCCATAAATGAGCGCGACGATGCCTGCACTGGACCAAATGCTACGCCAATCAATAAACCAAACAGGATGTAAGCTTTTTCAGCCGGTGTCGCAAATAAGCCGCCGGAATCAACTGCAGAAAACTCTACCAAGCCAAAAAGCGAGTAACCCGGGCCAGTAGAAATAATGCCGAGGGTGGCGATAATTAAACACAACAAACTGAGCAGGACGACTTTTTTGGAACCCATGCGTGCATCCAATCGCCCTGCATAGGCGCAACCGCCAATCGCAACCACCAATAATAAAATTCCGTAAATGCCCATCTCAATTGTCTGCCAACCAAACATGCCCGCCGCAAAAGTGCCGCCCAGTGCCAACAAGCCGTTGACGCCATCCTGATAAATCATTCGCGCCACTAAAAAGCGCAAAAGACCGGCGCGTTGTTTTAATTCCTGCAGTGTATTTTTTAATTCGCCAATACTGGTTGCAATCGCCACTTTCAACGGCACGCCCTGGCTGCTATCCGGTGTAAATAAAAACATCGGCAAAATGAAAATTAAATACCAGAGCGCAGCATAGGGGCCGGTGATGCGCGCATCTTCACCTTGCGTCGTATCCAAACCAAATAATGGTGTAATACCTATAAGTGTTTTCCCGGTTGATGGATTGCCCGCAAGCAGCAACAACACACTAAACAAAACCACCAAACCACCGAGATATCCCAAACCCCAGGCCAGATTGGAAACGCGGCCAATATCTTCTTTGGCGATCAGGCGCGGCATCATCGAATCGTTAAACACAATCGAAAATTCAGCGGCCACCATGGCCACAATCACACACAACATTGGCAGCCATAAAGTGGAACCGGGCGCAGCAAACCAGAGCAATAAGAGTGCAATGATTTTGAGCCCTGCGAAAAAAGCAATCCAGCGTTTGCGCGCGCCGGTTGCGTCGGCAATCGCTCCCAATACCGGCGCCATAAGTGCAATTGCGATTCCCGCGATAGTCACCGTGTAACCCCAGGCGGCTTGCCCGATAACAGGATCGGCCGCGAGACGCGCAACGAAATAAGGGCCAAAGATAAAGGTAATCACTACGGTAAAGAATGGTTGCGCCGCCCAATCAAAAAGCATCCATGAACGGATTGCTTTTTTCGACGCAGGAGTGAAATCAGAATGAGCCAAAAAAATTATTCCTTATTAAACGTTAATCGACACGAATAAAACGTGCGTAGATTTCATCGAGATGATCAAGCACAGTTTGTTTTAATTCCAAATCAGTTTGTTCCAGCTGTTCACGCAATAAGTCAGGGGTAAGCTGGAGCGCAAAAATGCTCGCCAGCGGCGCATAACTCAAATGCCAGGGCTCGGGTGCGATACCACCGCGATCCTGCGCGTAAGGACGCAAAAAATCGCTATTGCCATAGGTCAATTCGTCGCCTAACCAACGATGAAATTCAGCAAAAGGACCATCAGCTTGTGTTTCTGCAACCGTTAATTGCAATTGATATGAAGGATCCAATTGTGCGCCGCCGTACACATCCACATCAGTGCCCCAATGATGGCGCGATGCACCCGGCAATGCCGACCAACGCAAAATCGCAAATACTTTATCGCGCGCCGATAACACATTTATATCAATGGCTTCACCCGCGTCATTCAACACCGGGCGCAAGCCGCGCGCCTTGTTATTCCAAATTAATAACTGCCGCGCAAAACTGCGATAGCTACTAGCCACTTTTAAAATAAACCCCGCACTCTCAGCGCGCTGCGCTAAAAAATGCAACGGCTCAAGCACTTGTCGATGAACACGACAATCGAGCAATGACGATTCCACAAGTTCGCGCTCATCCAATCCCAGCAATAAATTTTCGGCCCGCTCAATCATGCAAAAATTCCATCAACCTGAATTTATAGATAAAAGTTTTTGTAAAAAAATGTGCCACTTCGTCGTTTCAAATGCACGATTGTTCGTGATTTAAGGGATGTCGCCGAGAAAACAATTGCACAAGGCATTCAAGTATGTAAGATAAGGCAGCGCAGTAAACGGAAATTTTAAAACACAACATCCGATAATAAGAAATGGAGATTGCACTGAATGACAACCTGTCATAGCGAGTTATTGCAATTAAAGAACCTTGGAATGGCATCGGTAAACATCCTTCGCGCTATCGGGATTAACACCTACGCCGATCTTAAACGCACAGGTGCTGTTGAGGCTTATCGCCGCATACGAGCCCGCGACATCAATGTATCCAAAGTCATGCTCTACGCACTGCAAGGTGCGCTAATGGATATACATTGGAACGATATCCCCCCCGATCTAAAAGCCCAACTGGTCAGCGAAGCTGAAATGCCCGACGAGGGAAATTTTTCCCAGGCGACGGCATAACCGCTTACTGAAATCAGATTCGGTTAACAGACTGAGGTTTTAAGCGCTGTCTTTTCCCCGACACAGGCTACACTAAAAGCGCCTTACCAGCGCTTTTTTGTATTAGAGGGGTTTATGCATCTTCCAACCAAACAGTCTGACCTTATGTCTGAACTGGCTGCCAAATTGCGCGGCCTTACCGAACTTTTGTGCGCACCTGTCACACCGGCCGATGACCCCGTCGTGATAGAAACAAGTGGCGATATTTTTGCGGACATAGCGCCTACACGCGCGCTGCGAATTGTCGAAGGCCAGGTCGATTACTATCTGCATAACAAACTGGTCATGCATTTTGAAGCCGGCGACCTGCTCGGACTGCCCGGCACACTTAACCTTCCGCAAGGTCAATTCCGCTGTGACAGCCAAGTGACCCTACTGGCTTATGAGCGCGACGCACTTGTTGAGCAAGCCAATAGCGACCTTAAATCCCAGCGCAACTGGGCCCATTTATTATTGTGCAGCATCAGCTTTTACGAGCAGGCGCTCACCCAGGA
>DATIGS010000114.1:0-18328 GCA_035481425.1 Cellvibrio sp.
ATTACAGAGGACGCCGGGCGAATATATGAAAGAAAATTTTTACTACAGCACAAGTGGAATGAATAACGCGCGTGAGATTAATTATGTTTGTGACGCCTGCGGTGAATCTAGGCTTCTTTTCGCTATCGACTATCCATATGAATCAACCGAAAGTGCGGTGAATGGAATGAATTCCGCTGACATTCCGACAAAAAGGAAGCAGAAAATATATTATGAGAATGCAAAAGAATTATTTGGGACGGATTTTGGGCTGCCCACATTTACCAAAGGTTTATAAAGTTGTTTTGTGTTGATTTGTACTTAAAATTGACCCGCTCTGTATGGTTTATTTTACGGGTCTAGGCTGTGGATAGGTCGGTGTGTTTTCTCCTTTTCGGTGGGTTTGAACTCTCTTTGAAACGATAGCTGTCATTGCCGGTTTCAACAATATGGCAGTGACGGGTGACTCGATCCAATAGTGCCGTTGTCATCTTTGCATCACCAAATACATTCGACCATTCGGCAAAGCTGAGATTGGTGGTGATGATCATGCTGGTGCATTCATAAAACTTGCTCATTAAATGAAACAACAAAGCGCCACCGGTTTGGCTGAAGGGTAAATAACCCATCTCATCCAGAATCACCAAATCGGTATGCATGAGTCGTGATGCAATTTGTCCGGCTTTACCTTGCTGCTTTTCCTTCTACAAGGCATTTACTAATTCAACATCGAGAAGAACGGCGTTGTTTAGGGATGTTCCTGCATCATTACTCAACCATTGCGCTAGCTTATCGGCAAGAGCATCGAGCTTGCTGGTGGTCTGTCGTTTGGGATAAACCAGTTCGCTGATCTCATCGCGTAAGTAACGGCGAACGGTATTGCAGGAAAACGCGGTACGTCGAGCAATTTCCCGCAGCGAGAGTTTGTCGCGGAAATACCAACGTCTGATCTTGCTCAAAATGGCCAGGCTGATCACTCCTATCTCCCGCTCGAAAAGCAAGCAGGATAGTCGGTGTACGTGGGTCAGTTTTCAGTGCAAATATCGGGGTTTAGTGGGTCAGCTTTAAGTGCAAATCAACAATCAGGTCATCGATTGGTTAAACACTCCTGCTCGCGGCCTTAGTGGTGAAATACCGATGAGCTTGCTGAAGATCTCTACAAGGGCTTCTGATGTAATTATGCTGCTTCGACGTATTGATGCGGGTGTTTTGGTATAACAGCTGGCGGCTGAAAAAGGAATGAAGAATGGCGCACCAAATTGGAGTTTTGAATTGATTTAAAACTCAAAGGCGCACGCTAATGGTTTTTTTAAATCTGCGTATTGAGCAGCGACAAACAAGCTTTCTGATCAGGATTCTGTGAGGCTTTTTAATGTGAAGGAAATTGCCAGAGCATCATGATCAGCGCGATGTGGAATAAAATTGTGAATTTTAATTTGAGTTTGCATAACGTCTTTCCACTTCGCATGCAGCTGTGTAGGAATAAGTCCCTTGATGTCCTGTACCTCTACATCAAGTTCACCTAATTGTCTGAGCCAGCGCCTTTCCCAGTACGGATTGTCAGAATAGATAATATTGATTTCTTGAAGAGCTTCTTGAAGCTCTCGCAGCACCTCATCGTGATCCATACCATGATCAATGAGATAGGAGTGCTTTAATCCATGTATCGCCTGGCTCGCCAGCGACCAATCGATCCAGTCCGGTTTGGGCTTGATAATCCAGTAATGGATTTTCCCCTTTACCACCAGTCCAACGGAAATGGGATAACTAGTATCCGATAGGCTACTTGCCTCGAAATCGAGAACTGGCGGGATATCTCTAAGGTCATTAAAAAATGTCACTGGTAGGGCCATTTAATGAGTTTGCAAGAACGTTATTGAATAGCTGATCGAAACCAGCAACATGTCTAGGCCATTTGTTCATCTAGCCTTTGGTGAGAGCTGGACATTCTTATTGAACGCCCTTAGCGGTAGAATCGGTGGAGTCTTAATGGAAGATTCGCAAGCTCCGTTTGCTAAATCCCGCGAGCGCACTTGACTGTTTCTAAAAAAAGATCCGAAAGGAGTCATAAATTAGTCTTCTACAGTCCTATTCATACTAAAAAATGATGGTGTGTTGATTTACATCGTAGTTTGCCCCTCTTTTGCATCTAAAAATGACCCTGAAAGAGTGTGCAGAAACTCGACCCACATATAGCTTTGAGGTTATTAACTATGGGTCAAAATTCAATACAAAAGCGGGTCAAGCTATGGTGCAAATCAACATACCGTCATTTCTTACAAATGGTGTTGCTCGATTTGGAATTCGCTTGAGCATCATGGCTATCGAAATTGTCTGGTGAATACGTAAGTGACAAGTCCGGAGGATTGGCTGAGAAAAGGGCGTCAACTGCTTTGCGGGTCTCCGGAGAGGAAATGCGCATTAGCAAGGCATCAAATTCGTCTTTCATATCAGACACAGTTATCACCGTTTTAAGGCAGGAAAACGATTCAATAATTGCAGAAAAGGCAAGCTGAAAAGCTGCAGCACCATGATAGCTTAGTCACCGATTGGCCACAAAGATCATTTAATTCTCAAAAGTTGCTTACATGCTATCAAGTTTATTTCTAAGTTAACCCCTATCATAAGGCTTCCGTTACTGATCATTAGGGGCAGGGTGAACATGATCGCTTTAGTTGTTGAATACAATTGAGAATCGATCCACCCTAATTATTTTGTCATCATTTAATTATCTGGACTGATTTGCGTTTAAAACTGACCCACCGGGTTAATTCAGGAACAAATCAACAGTCCCTTTTCCACGAAAAGTTGTGCTCTGTTTAAAGCCATAATAAAGTCATTGGCAAAAGAGATAATAACTGCCTCATAGATCAGTTTAAAAATATAATTTTGACCATCACTTATATACATTTACGGGAGGCCGATGTCGCTCATTTATCGACTTCAGTTCTTACTTGAATTGCTCCACGCAAAAGCGGGTCATGATTGATTAGATTGGCGATATTTTTTGCATCATCCAAACCGGAATGTGGTCGCCCTAGAAAGGTCAACCCTGACAATTCGATAGCCTTCCCAAGCCCAACTCTATGGCCGCGTTTTCTAGCAAATAGTTGTTTGATATTTAAATGATTGTATTGTGCCAAAGGGTTGCATAGTTGCTTAAGGCCAGTCTCCATCTCAAATTGGGTCGCGTCGAACTTCCCCCAACTAGACCATGCATCGGGGGTATAGTTCGACAACCATGCTGATAGCTCCTCGTATGCAGTGACTAGAGTGGGAGCGCTGGAAACCAGCGACTGCTTGATACCTGTCAGATTGGTGCAAAACGGAGTTAATTGCGGATGATAAATCGGCCTCACGTAAAGTTGAATTTGAGACATGATTTCAAAGCTATTATTACCAAGCCTTCCTATGACCGCACCAATTTCTATGATTTCCACCTCGCTTCTTGTCAATGGAGGGGAATCATTACATGTGCATTCAAGGTCAACGATCAGTAACTTTATCTCTTTGTTCATCAAAAATATCTTTACCTATTTAGATTTAAGAAAAATCTTGCAAAAACCCCTTATAATTAAAATTACTCATTAAATCAACAACTTAAAAACTGCCAAATTATACTAGCAAAGTACTGTCAGACTTTACTAGCAAGAACATGTAACAACAACACGCCCATCACTGTCATAAAAATTCGGTAACACATTCATACTACCAAGTAAGCCATTTCAAAGCCTAACCAATAAAATAAATTTAATTGCAACGCTCAATTAAAAATCCCTCCACGATATCCGCCAAAGATCGAAAAATAATTGAACTCTGTATCCCGAACATTTGTCACTACTAAGACAGCACTGATCGTGAATAGGCTGTTAATTATTTTTTAACGAGAGGATTTAATTATGAGCCAACATCCAGACCAAAGAAGCACTAAATCATCAGGCAAATCCAAAAACGGAAAATCAGACACAGCGAGTGGTGGTCACGGCAACGCGCGCGAATCAGGAAAGAAAGGTGGGTCCACTACACATGGCCGCAATTAAAAACATTAAAGCAGTTCGAATGTTAGAGTGGAGCAAAGCTCTGCTCTAATTATAATTACCCCACAATTCTCAATATTCATTCGCACGTTAATTAACTTCCATCTTCGAAATCATTTAAAAGTCCCACTGTTCTTTCATCGCGTTCGCCATTAAAAAATACGTCGAGAGCATCGGCAAAAATAGATTCGTGCGGCGCCACTAGCGAAAACAATGTCAGACACGATTTAAATTTCATCGCATCAATTTCGCCCAGGATATCCTCAGCTTTGCGTGCACGATGGAAAAGCATTGCGATGATAGCTTCCCTGAGCCGCGCCCCCAAAATAGGATGTTCCAAATAGGCTCGCGCTTCTTCTGCGTCTTGTATGCCATAAATATTAGAGGTCGCGCTGCGCCCCAGGCCTTTTAGCTGCGGGAAAATATACCAAATCCAATGAGAATGCTTTTTTCCGAAACGGAGTTCTTTCATTGCGGCGAGGAAAGAATCCTGCTGCGCATCCAGAAAGCGCTGCAGATAAAATTCATTATTCACATCCATAACTTGATCAGCCTCCGAAACCTTTCATCCGCACCGAATAATAATTACCAAGCCATCAACGACCTTAACGAACGGTAATAGTAGTAACCATATAAAATAATGAATGTACGATTACACACAGACATGAGTTACATCGAAGGCTATAAGTGTCATTTAATCTATTCCAGATAGATATCGCCCTGCTTAGCAGCACAACTATCTTTCAATTGATAATGTAAATGGTGAACAAAATGACCGCAAAAAAAGATACAGACTATCGACATTCCAATGGTGCCGGATCGGGTCCTGCGGAGCGCATGACCGGAGGTGATTTGACAGATGATATCTCCATCAATGATCCTTGTGCTCCTCACAAAAAGAATAACAAGAATTGTGGGAGAGAATCCGAAACCCATACCCCAAGACCCAGGGAAGCGGAATTAAAAGATGACACTGGAACCGTCGATACAGACGAAGCGGATTAATTGTTGAGTTGCGATGCAGCATGCAGCAGATCTCGCCGTTACGGGTAAAGAGTCCGCAAAAAAACACGCTTGACCTGTCCTACCAGCAACACCAAATAATGCAATTTTTAATTTTTGCTTTTTTGACCGCGCAATTGATCATTCCCAAATAATAGAGTTTCGATGCGTAAAATGAGGTGCCCGACTGGAAGCTTTTTTACCTAAAAGCTAACCGCAATTCCAACCGATGTACCTTCCACATGTTCACCAAACTGGTAGCGCACGACCACCCGGGTGCGGGTGATGATAATGTCGTATTTGCTCGAATCCAGCTCCAGCCCAAAGCCCAGTGAATTAAGCGCATCAAAACCGAGTGCACCGCGCATATCGCCGAGATATTCGGTGCGCGCCGCTTCCAGCACATAACGCAAAGGGCGATCAAGCAGCGTAAACCTTGTGGGTGCACGCCAGCGCGACCACAGGCTCAGGATCTGGGAATTGGCACTGCCTTTTACCGCCGCAGAAGTATCGCCATAACTTTGCAATTGGATGTCGGTATACCGCAGTTCAACATCGATTTCGTTTGCCTCGCGATAGCGTTCGTAATCCAACACCAGTGAGCCGCCCAGCCCATAGGCGTCCAGACTGCCATCATCCAAAAACGCGATCTCTTCTTCTTTGCTGTATTCGATAGCCGAGGTAGCAACCTTGATATCGCTCGCCACCCTGCCTAGTGAAAAATTAAAAATCGGCCGGAACTTCAGATCTTCAATCACCGGGAAATCCCAGCCGATGCCGCCGGTCAGGGAAAGATTGTTCCATTTGGTCGGTATAGGGCGTTCGGTTTTTCCGTCGGTCGCAATAAAAGTCGGGTCGTAGCGGCTGTATCCGACAGTACCTTCAAGGTAGACGGGAAAGCTTGCGCTCATGGTTGCACCGCCACCCAAGGTGGTCATGGAAAAATCCGGATTGCTGGTCGGTGCGTTGCTCAACGACAGTGACCCGGTAGTGACATCGGGCGTCAGCGCAAAACTCATCACCCCCAGAGCTGCATTGACGCGCTTCTGCAAGTTGGCACCCACAAGGGTATCCGCCTGGACCGGAAGCGCTCCTGCAAGACAGAAAAATAACACCGCACTTTTGCAAATACGGCTCGTGCCCATCAGCCATCGCAATGTTGGCTGCGCTCTTATTGTTATCTCGCAAAAACCCATGCAACACCCCGGCAAGCAGTCTTCCAAATCCCCTTTGGCTCAACTATAGCACTGGTTAATAGATGTACTAGAGGCGTAAAAAAGCAATTTTGCAACGAATGAAAAAATTATTCTGGCGCCAGCTGGAAGCGGGCTGGTCCACCTGAAAAAACATCCTGTTTTTCACTGATTTTTGGACGGGACTTTAAATATCGTTTGTGATTAGGAAATATCATTTGTGATTATGGTTACATCGACAATATGCATATTGTTTATTTGACAATAACAATCTTCGATTGTATACAAGTGCACTTCGGAATCACCGCACCAATGTAAACAATAACAACAAGGCAGTATGGCGCCCGAAAGAACGCCCGTTCGCAACGAACAGGATAAGCCTTCCCACAGCCTCCTCCTCTATGGGTGGTATTGGTTAGAGGCATTTCGGAGATTAATAATGAAACTAACGACACTCGGCAAAGGTGCCTTCGCGGCACTCACCTGCGCCGCTACCCTGTATGGGGCAGCAAGCAGCGCACAAACCCTGACATCCAACTCAACCGGTACCAACAACGGTTTTTACTATACCTTCTGGAAAGACTCGGGCGATGCGTCCATGGGCTTGCAAGCCGCTGGCCGCTATACCTCGCAGTGGACTAATAGCACCAATAACTGGGTGGGCGGTAAGGGATGGAACCCGGGCAACAGCACCCGCACCATCAGCTATTCCGGCACTTATGGAGTGAGCAACAGCCAGAACTCTTACCTCGCACTCTATGGCTGGACGCGCAGCCCATTGATTGAATATTACGTGATCGAAAGTTACGGCTCTTACAATCCGGCCAGCTGCTCTGGCGGTACCGATTACGGCAGCTTCCAGAGTGATGGCGCAACCTACAATGTGCGCCGCTGCCAACGCGTGCAACAGCCATCTATCGACGGCACCCAGACCTTCTACCAATACTTCAGTGTGCGCAACCCGAAAAAAGGCTTCGGCCAGATTTCCGGCACCATCACCTTTGCCAACCACGCCGCCTTCTGGGCCAGCAAAGGCCTGAACCTGGGTGCGCATAACTACCAGGTGATGGCGACTGAGGGCTATCAAAGTATGGGTAGCTCGGACATTACCGTAAGTGAAGGCTCCAGCGGCGGTGGTAATAGCAGCACGCCACCTGCATCCAGCAGCAGCTCGGTAGCATCTTCAAGTGGTGGTGGCGGTACTGGTGGCAGCGGTGTGTTGGTACGCGCTCGCGGTGTCGCCGGAGGCGAACACATCAACTTGCGCATTGGCGGTAGCACCGTTGCCAGTTGGAACCTGACCACCAGCTTCCAGGACCTAAGCTATACCGGCACCGCCTCGGGCGATATCCAGGTGCAGTTTGATAACGATGGCGGCAGCCGCGACGTGGTAGTGGATTACATTCGCGTCAACGGCGAAACCCGCCAGGCTGAGGATATGGAATACAACACCGGCCTTTATGCCAATGGCTCCTGCGGTGGCGGTGGCAATTCCGAAACCATGCACTGTAACGGTGTGATCGGCTTTGGTTATACCTACGATTGTTTCAGCGGCAACTGCAGCGGGGGCACTGGCGGCGGGACTACCAGCAGTTCCGGTGGCAATTCCGGCAACAGCAGCAGTACCGCGAATAACAATTGCAGCGGCTATGTCGGCATCACCTTTGACGATGGCCCCGGCAGCAACAGCACTACCCTCATCAATTTGCTCAAGCAAAACAACCTGACGCCGGTGACCTGGTTTGTACAGGGCAACTATGTGGCATCCAACGCCAGCCTGATCTCCCAATTGATGAGTGTCGGTGTGGTCCAAAACCACAGCTACACTCACTCGCACATGACCAGTTGGACGCAGGCCCAAGTGGCCGATGAGCTGAACCGCACCAATCAGGCAATTCAAAATGCAGGCGCGCCTAAACCCACCCTGTTCCGCCCACCCTATGGTGAAACCAATTCCACCATTAACCAGGCGGCGCAATCAGCCGGTTTGCGCGTAATCACCTGGGATGTGGACTCACGCGATTGGGATGGTGCCAGCGCAGCGGCGATTGCCAATGCGGCAAACCAATTGCAGAACGGCCAAGTGATCCTGATGCACGATGCCAGCTACAACAACACCAATGCAGCGATCCCGCAAATTGCCGCCAACCTGCGTGCGAAAGGCTTGTGTGCCGGCCGTATCGATCCTAACACCGGTCGCGCCGTGGCACCGAACAGTTCGGGCGGTGGCACCAGCAGTACCGCCACCACGAGCAGCAGAAGCAGTGCTGCCAGCAGCAGTGGCGGCGGAACCGGCGGCAGCAATTGCCAATGTAACTGGTGGGGTACGCTCTACCCGACCTGCACCAACACCGCGAGTGGTTGGGGCTGGGAAAACAACCGCAGCTGTATCACCACCAGCACCTGTAATAGCCAGGGTACCGGCGGTGGCGGCCAGGTCTGTAACTAGCCTGACGTTGCATCACTGCATGGTTTTATCGATGCAGAAACGAAAAAGGGCGGAGTTTTCCGCCCTTTTTTAATCATAAAAAAACATTGATCAATGAATTAAAAATCACACATTTTAGTTATATCAAGCTGATATATGGTTTATTTGACCATATGCTTATAGTTTGTTTGACAATATAGCGGAGCGGATGTATACAAGTATGCGTTGGGTACCGGGTGGTTTTAACAATAACAGCAAGCCTGTTTGGTACCTGATGACACCTGCCTGCAATAGGCGGGATCAACCTTCAACAGTCCCTTCTCCTCTATAGGCGGTATTGGTTGAGCGGAAATATCACGAGAAACTAATAATGAAAACAACTGGCAAAAACCTGATGGCCGCTGTAATTGGCGCGGCTGCTCTGTGTGCAACAGCGGTAAGTGCACAAACTTTGTCTTCAAATTCAACTGGCACTAACAACGGGTTTTATTACACCTTCTGGAAAGATTCCGGCAGCGCATCCATGACCTTGCAATCCGGCGGGCGCTATACCTCGCAATGGACCAGCAACACCAATAACTGGGTGGGCGGTAAAGGCTGGAACCCCGGCAGCAGTTCACGCGTGCTGAACTACTCGGGCAACTATGGCGTGAGCAACAGCCAAAACTCTTACCTCGCATTTTACGGTTGGACCCGCAGCCCGCTGATCGAGTACTACATCATTGAAAGCTACGGCTCATACAACCCGGCCAGCTGTTCCGGCGGTACCGATTACGGCAGTTTCACCAGCGATGGCGCTACCTATAACGTGCGCCGTTGCCAGCGCGTTCAACAACCATCCATTGATGGTACCCAAACCTTTTACCAATACTTCAGCGTGCGTAATCCGAAGAAAGGTTTCGGCAATATTTCCGGCACCATCACCTTTGCTAACCACGCCAATTTCTGGGCCAGCAAAGGTTTGAACCTGGGCAACCACGATTACCAGGTTATGGCGACCGAAGGCTATCAAAGTACCGGTAGTTCCGACATCACCGTTGCTTCAGGCAGTGGCGGTGGCGGCAACAGCAGTTCCAGCAGCAGTTCTTCATCGAGTGGCGGTAGCAAAACGATCGTAGTGCGCGCTCGCGGTGTTGCCGGTGGCGAAAGCATTTCGCTGAAAGTAAACAATACCGTGGTGCAAACCTGGACCCTGAGCACCACTATGACCAACTACACTGCGACAACTTCTTTATCCGGCGGCAGCCTGGTTGAGTACACCAACGATTCTGGCAGCCGCGATGTGCAAGTGGATTACATCAGCGTCAACGGCAGCGTGCGTCAATCCGAAGCGCAGAGTTACAACACCGGCGTTTACCAAAACGGTGCTTGCGGTGGCGGTAATGGCATGAGCGAATGGTTACACTGCAACGGCGCTATCGGCTATGGCAATCTTTAAGCCGGAGCTATAGCAACACCAAAAAAGGGCAGCTTGCTCTGCCCTTTTTTATCCAATCGCTCTACTTATACAACTCGCAATAAAACCAACAATAATGCGAGCTCTAGCGAGAGATAAACACGATGGGAAACAACACCGATTTTAAAAAACATTTTCTCGTGCCCGCATTTATCGGCGCGGCCTTCACCTATGGCGTGCATTGTTTAACTGATAACGAAGCGACCCAGCTCGCGCAGATCAGCGCCTTGGAAAATCGCATCCTGGATTTGGAATTATTATTAAATCAAAAAGAAGAAGAGCTGGCCGATGCGCGCTTTTTTTCGGCCGGGGCATTTGCCGCTACAAGCCAACAACATAAGCAACAACAAGATCAACAACAAAAACAATCGGTAACCACAGCAGAAAATGCTCTGCCAGCCGCATCAGCCAGTGCAGAGACAAACACCCAAACAGTGCCCGACAACCAACAATTGTTGCGCGACCTGGGCACCCGCTCCGACCGCGATCCGCGCTCCTTTTCTGAAAAAGCGGGTGCACTGCTGGCGAGCGGTTCGAGTGAAGACAATATCGCCATCGTCAGCAAAAGCGTGTTCGATATGGCCGATAACCGCGAAATGCTGCCCGACTATGAATTGGAATCGCTCTACCAGCAGCAGAGCAATCCGGAATTGCAACGTGTAGTAGCGCAAGTCATGTCCACGCGGGGCGACAATCGCCTGTTGGAAAAACAAATTGCCAAAAGCCAAACCCTTTTAAGCAGCGATGATCCGCAGCGGCGCCAACAGGCGTTAGTCGAGCTGGGTAAAACCCGTTATGTCGGCGCCGCCAGTGCGATCACACCGCTGCTGCAAGATAAAAACACCAACGTAAAACTGGATGCACTCCTGGCCTTGCGCGCTACTGGCAACCAGAGCCATGTGCATGCGGTAGAAGCGCTGCTGAATGACCCGGATCCGGCGGTGAGCTGGCTCGCCAACGATGTGGTCAATAGCCTGCAGAACCTGAGCGATAAAGCGCGTTCGCAATTGGCCAGCGCTGACATCGCGGCCGAATTGCCGGCCATCACCGCGCCCTGATAAAACTTTTTGGACATTCGCAACGCACAATGACTATCCGCCGTTACTCCCGCCACCAACTCCTGCTCGCCACCTGTGTTGGAGCCGCACTGGGCTTTGGTGCATCGACATTGATATTCAATCCACCAGCGCACCATAAACCGGTCGCGGCGCAAGCGGCGGTTTTACCTGCACAGCAGCTCCAGCATCACGCCGTGGATTTGGAACAAATGCGCAAGGATTTGAGCACCCGCTTTATCGGCGACCCGCGCACATTGGGCGAAAAGCTGCGTGACTTTGTTGCGGAGAATGCGATTCCCCAGACAATCCCAATTGCCTGCAAGGTGATTGCTGACCTCGCGGAAAATGCGGATGCATTGGGTAACCAGGAATTGGATGTGCTCTACCACAACCAAACCGATGCAGATTTGAAACGGGTGATTGCGCAGGCACTATCGCTACGCGGCGATAACAGACTGCTGGACAAATACGTTGGTGAAATCGAAAAGGGATTGAGTAGCGACACTCCCGCCGAACGACAGCAAGCACTGCAATTACTCGCCAAAACCCACTATGCCGGTGCGGCCAGTGTGATCGTGCCTGCATTGGAGGATAGGGATACCAGCGTAAAACTGGATGCGCTGCTCGCGCTGCGCGCCACCGGCAACGAAAGCCATACACCTTATTTGGAAAAACTGCGGGGGGATGCAGATCCGTCGGTCAGTTGGCTTGCCAATGATGCGCTAACCAGTTTGCAATACCTGAGCACCAAAGCGCGCACCCGCGTAACCAGCGCGGATATTGCTGCCGAGTTACCCTCCCTGGCTCCCGGCAGCTGACTCGCTCCTTAAATCACAACACTGTCCCTAGCAGCAGCTCCGTCCTTAAAAGCTCTGTTCTTAAAAGCTATAGGCGAGATACACCATGCCGTAAGTAAAGGTGTCAGTGCGCCCGGACGACTGCTTCATGGCGTCATTGGGATCGGCAACAGCCAGCACCAGGCTGAGCATGAAGTTGTCGTTGATTGCCCAATCCGCATACCAATCCAGTTCGTTAGCCACATTGTCGGAGGTTACATTCTCCCCGGCAGCTGCAGGATTATCGAGCAGGAAGTTGTAGTAGATCAGGCCGGTTGATAGCGACTCGGTCGGGGTCGTATGCAGGCGGATTTGGTGGGAGATCAGGTTGGAGTTGGAGAGGAAATATTCCCCCGCAATCTCGCCCTGCCACCAGCTGCCCCAGTCATAGAAACCGGTGAGCAGGCCGTCAAAGCCTTCGTAGGTTTCCGTTTCCGGATCATCCCCTTCGAAATAAGCGTAACGGTACGACAGCTTGGGCGCCCAGGATGAATCAAACTGGTAAGCGGCCAGTGCGTTCCAGGCAGTGGAATCAAGGATTTCACCGTTCTCTTCCTTGGCGTATTCCAACTCAAACGACAGCGCCTTCAAGGCCGGGAAAGGTGCGGTGAAGGCGCGCAGGTTGTACACATCCATACCATCGCGCAGCGCATTATCATCCGGGTCAGCCGAGACTGCCATATAGGTAGCGCCGAGGGTGGTGTCTTCGCCTATCGCATACTCATAGTTAAAGCCCGAAAGCTCGGTATCGCTATCGCTTTCCGGCAGCTCATCCTTATCGAGGTAAAAGGCTTCGAAGGTATTATTGCCCGGGGTATAACGGCCGATGGCGGCGAGCTCAAACGCCTTGCGCGCATTGGTCCAGAAGCCGCCGTAACTGCCGCCTTCCGAGGCGCCATCCCACAGCAGCATACCGTGTCCCAATTTGTACTGGGTGCGGCCGATGGAGAGATCGAGCACGTTCTCTTCACCGCCGATCGAGTTACCTGAACGCCAGCCGATGTAGAGATCCTCTTCCTTGAACGAGGAGGCATCGCCCCCGACCAATGGCGGTGAATTGCCATAGGTGCGCTCCCCGACCACGCTGAATTTGCCGTATATCTGTGAGGAATTATCGGTAGTGTAGACCCCGCCAAAACTGGGTTTAACCGCACTTTCAATCCAGTCATCGGTGAGATCACCGGAGATATTGTCGGGTTTTGGCTCGGTGTAGAGGGAATCATTGAACCCGAAGGCGCCTATTGAGGCATCAAAATTAAACGTCCATTCGACTTCCGAAGGAAACCCGGGCGGCGACCATGCCTTGTCCTCCTCGGCGTAAACAACGCCGGATGAAAGCGCCAGCAGGAAGGCCGCTATAGGGGTTTTCCGGCAGGCGCGCAGGGTGCGCGCCACTGGGGAAAATAAAGGGAAAATCTGCATCTCGTTACTCCTTACCAGACTCACTTTTGGTTCAGATGAAACCGGCGGGCAGAGCCAGCCGGGTCCATTGTTTACATCCTTCCAACTACTTTTTGGTTTTTTGTCCTTTCTTCAAACACTGCAGGTAGTAGACGCCATCGCGCACTTCCACCCCGTGGGTATCGTGGCCGAAGCCGGGGAAGCGTTGGTCCCAGGCGTGGAGCGCACGCAAATAGCCAAGATAGGGGCCATCGTCGGGACCGGTATTTTCACCCGGCATCAACATGGGAATCCCCGGTGGATAGGGCACCACACTGGTGGCGAGCACGCGGTCAGCCAACTTGTTCAGCGGCACATGTTCGATCTCGTCGCGCACCAGGAATTGATAGGCAGCATTCGGGCTGATAACCGGTGTCGGCAGGGTCGAGAACGCCTCCGCCAACCAGTGGGTCTGCTTGGAATCGCGCAGCTGCGCAAACATTTCATCAGCCAGCTCGCGCAACCCGAGCCCGCTGTAGCGGTCCGGATAATCCGCCACCAGCCCCGGCAGCGCCTGAACCAGCGGGGTGTTTTTGTCGTAGTCGCGTTTGAATTCGAGCAGCGCGTTGAGCAAGGTGCCCCACTTGCCCTTGGTGATACCGATAGAGAACAACACCAGGATCGTGAAGTCGGTGGTCTTTTCTACTTCTACCCCGCGATAGTGCAGATAGGCGGTGACCAGCGTGGCCGGAATCCCGCTCTTCTCCAAACCGCCCTTGTCGGCGACGCCGGGAGTCAGGATGGATACCTTGATCGGGTCGAGCATGCAGAAATCGTCTTCCAGATCGGTAAAACCGTGCCAATTCTCGCCTGGATGCAATACCCAGCATTGCGGATCGGTCGCCAGTTGCTCTGGCGGCGCCTCTTCAAAACGCACTTTTTTGCCGCCTTTGGTTTTCACCGTGTCGGCATTCCAGGTCTTGAAGAACCACTCTTTCTTCTCGGCAAATTCGCGGTGCACACGCCCCATAGTCTGGCGGAACGACACTGCCTCCTGGATCGATTCAGTAGTCAGCGCGACGCCGCCGGGGCCGTCCATCATGGCCGCGGTAATATCGTTGGAGACGATAATCGGATAGAGCGGCGAGGTGGAAGCATGCAGCATGTAGGATTCGTTAAAGCGCGCATGGGGGATTGGGCTGCGGCCGTCGCGGATATGCAGCAGCGACGCCTGCGAGAGCGCGGCCAACAGCTTGTGGGTCGAGTGGGTGGCGAAAATGGTCGGCCCTTTGGGATCGCGCGGTTCATCGCGCATCGCATGGCGGCCCCGGTAAATCGGGTTGAAGCGCGCGTAGGCATACCAGGCTTCGTCGAAGTGGATGCGGTCGACACTCGGGTCGAGCAGCTCCTCGACGCGCCGCGCGTTGTAGCACAGGCCATCGTAAGTAGAGTTAGTCACGATGGAATGCACCGCGCGCGTATCAATGTCTTTGGTGACCAGGGGATTGGCTTTGGTCGCTGCCTTGATCGCATCCTTGGTCAGGCGCGCAGGCGGGATGGGGCCAATAATGCCGTAGCGGTTGCGCAGTGGTACCAGATAGGTCGGGATGGCTCCGGTCATTACCAGACTGTGCTCAATGGACTTGTGGCAGTTGCGATCGCAAAGCGCGACTTGGTCGCGCGCCACGGCGGCCATAAAAATCACGCGGTTGGACATGGAGGTGCCGTTGGTCACGCTGTAACTGCGGTCGGCGCCAAACACGCGCGCCGCATAGCGCTCATGCTCGCCCATAGGCCCGCTGTGATCGAGCAGTGACCCAAGGCTGCCAACGCTGATCGACAAGTCAGTGCGCAGCATGTTTTCGCCGTAAAAATCGAAGAAAATCCGCCCGATCGGCGACTTCATAAATGCCAGCCCGCCCTGATGGCCGGGGGTGTGCCAGGAGTATTCCGCATCGCGGTTGAATTTCCACATGGCGGCAGCGAGCGGCGGCAACAGGATTTCCAGGTAGCGGCGGATCGCCGCCGCGACACGTCCACCGACGAACACGGCGGTGTCTTCCAGCGTCCAGATAAATTCATCCACCATCTCCATGACTTCGAGCGGGATCGCGCTTACGGCATCGCGCTCCGCCATCAGGAAAATCGGGATCTTGTCGTTGCGCTGGCGGATAAATTCGATAAACGCGCGCGCCTGGTTATGGCCTTTGTCATCGCGCAAATCCCAGTCGATCAGGATCACATGGATGGCGGCATCCGAGGTGACTACCGACATGCCATCCTCGACCGAGGTGGATTCAATCACTTCAACCGCGCGGCCTTTCAATTCTTCGACCAGCGCGCGTGCAGCGCGCCCCTCTGCCGAGGCATCGCGCAATTCATCGTCAACAATTAACGCGCGGGCACTCATTCGCTTGATACTGCGTTCAATCATCTTGTACTCCTTTATAAATTCGGGCTTTACAAATTCGGGCTTTACGAATTCTTGTAGGGGCCGCACCCGCATGGGCAGGGTGCGGCGGCCAGCGCTAGGGAAGCATTACCTTCCATTCGAAGAAGAGGCGTGTCTTGAGGTCGTATTCGCCAAACCATTTGAAAAACTCATCGCCAAAGGCGGGATTGGCATAAATATCACTGAGAGTGCTATCCACCAGCAGGCGGAAATCGTCATCGTTGCGCGCCAGTGTCAGCTCGTAGGGTTCGTGCGTTAGCAGGCGATCCAACACCACCAGCTCCTGGTTCGCCTTGGCATCCATAGCGCCAAGCACCACAGCGCGGTCGCCGAAGAAGACATCGATTTTGCGGTCGAGCAGCTTTTTGACGCCCTCTTCATAATCGGCGACCGGCACAATTTTGGAGTGGATCTGGAAGTTCTGGATCTCTTCCCCCAGCCAGGCCTCACTACTGGTACCGGCTACCACCCCGAAGGATTTCTGGCTCAGCACTTTCGCCGCTGGCGAGCCACGCCACAGCGGACGCTGGGAGGGAGTCTCACCCAAGGCTTCGCGCAGTGATAAAGCGGCATCTTTGCGCATTACCGCGCGAATCCCGCCGGGGAAGACCGAGATAGAGAAAGACACATCTTTCCTGCGCTTCACTGTCTCGTTGATTGGGGTGCAAAGCAGGTCCACACCGCCATCTTTCACCTTGCTCAGGTAATCAGCGCCGGTCACCGGCACCCAGTTTTCCTTGAGCTGGCCCAGGCCGAGTTCTTTTTTCACTCGTCCGGCAATTTGCGTACAGAGGTCAACGCCATAGCCCTCCGGTTTGCCGCCGCTGGCGCTATAGGTAAAGGGACGGGCATTCACGAAATAGCCAAGGTTGATTTGTCCGGATTCCTTGATGCGCTCGAGGGTATCTGCCGATGCAGGTACCGCCGCTACCATCATCAAGGTGGCGGCAAGCGTTGCGGCCGCGCGGAATCCCGGCAGCTTCTGGCACAGGGTTTTTACAGAATATTTCTTAGTCATCATTGTTCTCCTTTCATGGATTCGCTTGCCGCAATCAAACACTGGTGCCGCGCACAGCCGCCGGAGCGGGTGACGCAAAGCGCGGGGCGAGGAAGCCCCAGATGACATAGGCAATGGCAAGCACTAACGCCCCACCCAGAACCGCATCTTTACCGGAGGCGTAGATCGCGAAAATGCTGTAGGCCAGTGCGACCAGGGTAATGAACACATTGCGGGTATAGACGGCGCCAGACACATTGGCCGATTTCATCATGATGAATAGCGACGAAAGCGCGACTATGTAGGGAATTACGTTAGTGACCACCGCCAGGTTAACCAGCGCGCTGAACTGCTCGCTGAGGGAAGGGGAAATGGTGGACAGTGCCAGCAGGGTTTGCACCACCCCCAGCACGATCATGCCGACAATGGGCGCGCCCATTTTATTGACCTTGGTAAAGAAGGCCGGGAACATCCGCTCTTCAGCGGCCGACTTACCGGTTTGGGCGATGGTGAATTGCCAGCCGAGCAGCGAGCCAAGGCACGCCAGCACTGCCAATGCCATGATGATATTGCCGATGGTGGGGTTAAACATTTTGGCGTAGGCCAAGGCAAATGGGCCGGTGGATTGCGCCAGCTCCGCGTTGGGCACTATGCCCTGGATAACCGTAGTAGATAGCACATACACCACCGCTGCACCCAGGGTGCCGAACATACAGGCGAGGGGCACGTTGCGCTTGGGGTTCTCCACCGCCGAGGAGTTTTGCGCGGCAGATTCCATCCCGAGGAACGCCCACAAGGTCAGCGCGATACTCGACCCCATGCCTTCGGCCAGACTCAGGCCTTGCGGGTTCCAGGCCGCCGAGAACGTGTCCGAACTGAACCAGAACCAGCCAAATACCGAGATGAAACCGACCGGGATAATCACGCCCCAGACGGTGACGGAGCCGATCTTACCGGTCACGCTCGGGCCGCCAAAGTTGGCGAAGGTGGTCAGCCACAAGAGGCCGATCACGCTCATACAGGTGGCAACCGGCGTGACCGACATAGCCGGGAAGAATGCCGATAGATAACCCACTGCCGAGATAGCAATGGCCACGTTACCAATCGCGAGCGAGAGAAAGTACAGCAGGAACACCTGGAAATAACCGGATTTGCCGTAGGCATCTTCCGCGTACGCCGCCATACCACCGGCGCGCTGGTTAAAGATGCCCGCCTGGGCAAAGCCGTAAGCAATCGCCATGGACCCTACCGCCGTTACCAGCCACGACAGCAGCGAAATCGCACCTACCTGCGCCATGTTGGTCGGCAACATGATAATGCCCGAGCCCATCATGTTGACCGCTACAATAAAAGTCAGCTGGACGAGGCTCATCTTCTTTGTTTCTTGCATATCCCATCTCCTTTCTTATTTCGCGTTACGGCAATTAGTTTTTAACCGCGTCAGTTTTAACGGCCTCAGTATTAACGGCGTAGGTATAAAACGTGATTCGCCCATCGACCTGCTCTTGAT
>DATIGS010000115.1:0-7590 GCA_035481425.1 Cellvibrio sp.
TTTAATTGGCTTTGGATTTTAATTCCGCTTTTGATTTTAAAAAGCGGCGCTCGTCCTCGCGCAACTTGCGCAAACGCTCTGCCGACGCAGGCGTTGCTGTGTGACTAAAATTATCCCACGCATACTGTTTGCCGGTACTGCGATCCAACACTGTGCCATCGACCCAATAGGCATGGTTGTAGTAAGACGAAATCACGCTCTGGCGCTGCGCCGGTAAATCAAACAGGTTTTCGCCATTGCTATACGCCTGTGCGGGTGTGTCGCAATTGAGCGCTTCGCGCATCAGTGTTGGTACCAAGTCCTGATGGGTCGATAAACGGCTCTCGCGACGACCCTGGCCGATTTGCAACTGGCCTGCATTGGCAGCTTGCAATTGGCGTGAATGCGGAGCGCGCAGCTGATACGAGTTTGGCGGGCGCACCAGCAACGGCGTTTGCGTCTGCCAGCGGGTAAAGTTGCTGCCGTGTCCCCAGAATCCCGCCTGGTTTTCATTGAACTCTTCGCCGTGGTCGCCGGTGATAATTACCCAGGTGTTCTCCAGTGCACCGGTCTTTTCAAGCTGCTGCAAAATGTCGCCCAGCAAATCGTCTACGTACACCAGGCTGTTGTAGTAGTCATTTTTGTACGCGACATTGTCGGTGTGGTTATCAAACACAAACCCTGCTTTAACGTTCGGCAATGGGTGAAAGTAGGCGAACTCGTTGGGATATTTATAGGGCGAGTGCGATGAAGTAAGGAACACCAGATCGAACTGCGGTTGCACAGCGTGAGTCGCATGATTGCGCAGATATTGGTTCACAATATTGCGATCACTGCCGCTGTTGAAAAAATCTTTGTCGCGTAGGTGCGGGAACAACAGCTGGCGCACGGCAAAGCGTTCCAGATTGGTATTGGTGTAGACCTGCGTGTGATAACCCAGGGTGTTCAACGTCTCGGTGAATTGACTGGGATTGGTGGCAGGTGTCGCTTTAAAGACAGGGTAATAGCTGGCGTGCAACCCGAAGAACAAACTGAACAGGCCGGGCACGGTGGCTGAACCGCCCGACAAGTGTTGATCAAAACGTATCGACTGCTCACTAAAGCGCGACAGGTTGGGCATGATTTCAGGCTTGAGCGTGTCCGCTTGCCAGCTCTCAACAAGTAACACCAGAATCGATTCCGGTTTGTCCGCTGGTGTGCATGCCAGCGGTTGCAACGGATACTGCACCACGCTTTTTTCTTGCGCAGTTTCGCGGTCCATCTTGCCAAACTCCGCCACAAACACTCGCGGCAACCACTGGCTCAATTGCACTGCGTGCTTGTTGCTGGTTACCGGGCGATAGAGCGGCAAATAAGGATTGATGTAACTAATTTCCTGTCGCTGGTAATGGGTCGCCCAGATATTGATGACAGAATTACCGACAAACATGGCCAGGCTCAAGCCCAATGCCGCCCAGAGTGGACTTTTGTAGCGCAGGATGTTCAGTTGCGCGGTCCTGGCGCTCAACCAGAGCACGCCGGCGATTACGGTTATGGCTGCCACTGCCGCCAGTGCCAGTAGTAAGGGTGGAACACCCATGCCGGAAAAATCCATGATGAACATTTCAATCATCAGCCAATCCACATGGAACAGGTAGAGATTGAACGTGGCGACATCAATCAATAAGTACAGTAACCAGCCGGCGAGCAACAGCGCATAGATCGGCCGTGTCTGGCGCCACTGGCTAAGCGGCAGGCAGATAATCGCCACCAGGCCGAGCAATAATCCGTAATATCCCAGCGTGCTCAGGCGATAAATGTCGCTCATCAGCCCATCGGGTCGGGGCATGACTTGCCAGTAGCTAAACAGCGGCAAAAGGGATAATAAAAATACCCATAAGGTGAAGTAGCCGTGTGCGGCCAAATAATGCTTTTTCATGATCAATCCTCCGGCATCGTCCTGGATGCGTCTTTCTCTTTTTCGAAATAAACGGCTCGAAATAATCGTTTCGAATACATTGCTCGAAATGACAACTTCGATATCACTGGTTGCTCGATATGGCCTGTCGGCCGTTCGGTTGGCTGCCGCGCGAATGCAAATGCAAGGTGCAAGCAACCCCTGGCGAGGGCGCCAATAGCAGTGAGTTATTCTTATCGATTGTTTTTATTGGAGGCCTGGCGCACGAGGCGCCAAGTTGTTGCGGTTAGCCGCCAAGGGCAGCTAAAAATCGCTCGGTAAATAGCGAGGGAATGAAAAGGGTTAAGACGGATCCATCAAGCGCACTACGCTGGTATTGGCATCGCGGGTTTTGCCTGCGCGATGCAACTCATCCAGATAGGTTTGCCACAAAGTCTCCTGCTGGGTACCTAATTGATGAAGGTATTCCCAGGTATAGATCCCGGTATTGTGGCCATCATCAAACACCAGTTTGAGTGCATAGTTACCTGCGCGCTCTACCTGGGTGATGGCAACTTCTCGCTTGCCGTATTGCAATACCGCCTGACCCGGGCCATGGCCCTTTACCTCGGCACTGGGTGAATGCACGCGCAAAAATTCAGCGCTTAGCAGCAGGGTTTCATCGCCAAATTGTAATTCCAGTTGGCGCGATTGTTTATGCAAGCGAATTTTACTGGGGATCATAGGAGCCTCTTTTAACGGTCTAAGCCCACTCGTCCTCAAGGCGATATTTTCCAGTTGCCATGAGGATTGGGAAAGTCACACTTGTCATTTTTTTGTAATGACTTTGTGCTAAATGCAAAAATATTACGCTGCCATTACGCGAAATTATTTGCGCAAAATTATTAATGGCGCGCGTATTTGCAAAGCACACATTTGGAAAAAAACGGCAGCCAATTGGCTGCCGTTTGTGTTTATTTTTGTAAGCGTGAGATTACAAAATAAAACGGCTTAAATCTTCGTTTTTCGCCAACTCGCCCAAGTGGGATTCAACAAATGCGGCGTTGATTTCTACTTGTTTGTGATTGTCTCCCGCTTCAAACGACACATCTTCCAGCAAGCGTTCCAAAATGGTGTGCAACCGGCGCGCGCCAATATTTTCGGTGCGCTCATTCACTTCAAACGCAGTCTCGGCGATGCGACGAATACCATCTTTAGTAAAGCTGATATCCACGCCTTCCGTTTTGAGTAGCGCTTCCTGTTGTTCGGTGAGCGATGCGGTTGGCTCGGTGAGGATGCGTTCAAAATCATCCGGTGTTAAGGCTTGCAGTTCAACGCGAATCGGCAGGCGGCCTTGCAATTCAGGAATCAAATCCGATGGCTTGCTCAGGTGGAATGCGCCGGAGGTGATAAATAAAATATGATCGGTTTTGATTGCGCCGTGTTTGGTGGTCACAGTGCAGCCTTCAATTAATGGCAGCAAATCGCGCTGTACGCCTTCGCGCGATACATCGGCGCCGCTTACATTGCCTTTGCGCGCGACCTTGTCGATTTCATCGATAAACACAATGCCATTTTGTTCGGCTGCTTCAATCGCCTGGGCTTTAATGTCTTCATCATTTACCAGCTTGGCAGCTTCTTCATCCTGCAATTGTTTGAAAGCTTTTTTAACCGTCAGTTTGGCCTTTTTGGTTTTGTCGCGACCGAGAGACGAAAACATACTTTGCAATTGATTGGTCATGTCTTCCATGCCCGGTGGCGCCATGATTTCCACACCGACATTCGCCGCCGCCACATCAATTTCAATTTCTTTATCGTCCAGTTCGCCTTCGCGAAATTTTTTGCGGAAAATTTGGCGTGTATTGGAATCGTGTTTACTTTCTTCCGGCGACAGGTTTCGTGCTGGTGGAAGAAGCGCATCGAGAATACGTTCTTCGGCCGCTTCAGCTGCGCGGTGCTGTACCGATTTTGTTGCTTGTTCGCGACGCATCTTGATCGCGACATCAACCAGATCGCGAATGATGGATTCCACATCGCGGCCAACATAACCGACCTCGGTAAATTTGGTCGCTTCTACCTTGATAAAAGGTGCATTGGCGAGCTTGGCCAAGCGGCGGGCGATTTCAGTTTTACCCACACCGGTTGGGCCAATCATCAAAATATTTTTGGGGGTGATTTCATTGCGCATTTCGGCGGGCACTTGCATGCGACGCCAGCGGTTGCGCAGGGCAATAGCAACAGCGCGTTTGGCGCTGGCCTGGCCGACGATGTGTTTATCTAATTCGTGCACGATTTCGCGCGGAGTCATAGAGGACATAAAAAACTCTTTTGAATTTGATTCATTGGTAGCCGCACTGGCGTTTCACCTTCTGTGGACTGTCGGAGACAGGGACGTCGACGACAAGCCTACATGGACGTATTCACGGCGTGTCCGCAGAAGGTGAAACGCCAGTGTGGCGGGGGGTATGAAATTAATATTCGAGCGATTCAATCGTGTGTGTCTGGTTGGTAAATACGCAAATATCGCCCGCGATTTTCAGACCTTTTTCGACAATGCTGCGCGCGTCCAGATCGGTGTTTTCCAGCAGTGCGCGGGCCGCTGCCTGGGCGTAATTACCGCCGGAACCTATCGCAATCAAATCGTCTTCCGGTTGGATAACGTCGCCATTGCCGGTGATGATCAATGAAGCGTCTTTATCGGCAACTGCCAGCAGCGCCTCCAGGCGACGCAGGCTGCGATCCGTGCGCCAGTCTTTGGCGAGTTCAACCGCCGCGCGGGTAAGTTGGCCATTGTGGGCTTCGAGCTTGGCTTCAAAACGTTCGAATAGGGTGAAGGCATCGGCGGTGCCGCCGGCAAATCCGGCAATCACCTGATTTTTGTAGAGGCGGCGGACTTTGCGCGCATTGCCTTTCATGACGGTATTGCCAAGGGAAACCTGGCCGTCGCCGCCGATAACCACTTGCCCTTCACGGCGAACAGAGAGAATTGTAGTCACTGGACTTCCTTTAAAGAATCAACAGGGAAGTCAGGAAAGTGGGGGCAGCAGCGCCTTTTTCAAGGCGCTTGCGCTTGGATGGGGGAGCAGGGATGAATTAGCGCTTAGTTTTGGCGCGCTTGAGCACCAGCGCGTTGTACTCATTTTTGACCAATTGCGAACGCGCCGTAGTGAGCTCGTTTTGGGTATTGAATGGGCCTACGACCACGCGATGCCAGATTTCACCTTTGCGAATTTCGACCTTTTCGATGCTGGCATCCAGGTTGAGCATGATTAATTGCGCACGCAATTTATCGGCATCATCAGCGCGCGGGAAGGAGCCCACTTGCAGTATGTATTCGGTGCTCTGCTCCTGCGCGGGTTTTTCTTCGTTGATGGTTTCGCTCGCTGGAACAATGGTCTCGCTTTCCTGCAGGAGTTTGTAAAAGTCAAAGCGCGGCTTGGGTGTCTTGTTATCGACCACCTTGGGTTTGGGTGCTTCTTTTGGGGCCGGCGCCGTCACCGGATTCTTAATAAAGTAGAGGCTGGCGGCAAACGCGCCCAATACGAGACCAGCGACAAACCACAGCCAGGGCGGTGTTGAGCCGCTACCGGATGAAGATGTACGGCGTGCCGGTGCGCGGCCTTTCTTGGCAAAATCTCTACTCATGGAATCTGTATGTCTTTAGGAATATGTTTTTAAGAGCGTGTCTGAAGCAGACAAAATGGAGGGCAGGATTGTAAAGGGATTGCGCGGGTGAGTCACTAAGCCTGCGCTTGCCATTTTCTGAAGGGCTAACCCATTTCCTGCGGATCAACATCAATCGACCAACGCACCCGTTTTGCCTGTGGTGATGCTTCCAGTTGCAATGCTAACTGGCTTAATAATTGTTGCAGTGGTTTGCGTTGCGCGCTGTTGATCTGCAATTGATAGCGAAAGCGATCACCGCGTTTTTCCATCATGGCAGGCAGTGGACCGAGGTAATTCAACAGCGGGCTGGATGCCTGTAACGCTTCTGCGAGGCGACGCGCGAGCTGTAAAAAGTCCGCCGCTGCTATGGCCTGCTTGCTCTCCGCGCGGACGAGCGCCAAATGGCGATAGGGCGGCAGTTGGGTGATCTGCCGCTCCTGCAAAATCAATTCGGCCAGGGCGTGATAACCCTGCTGCACCAGCGTCTGCACCAGGGGGTGATCGGTATGGTGGCTCTGTAAAATTACCCGCCCGCGCTTTTCTTCGCGCCCGGCGCGGCCGGCGACTTGTAATAACAACTGCCCCATTCGCTCGGCACCGCGGAAGTCGGTACTGAACAGGCCGGCATCGGCGTCGATAATCACCACCAATGTTACATCGGCGAAATGATGGCCTTTGGCGAGCATCTGGGTACCGACCAAAATGCAAGGCTTGCCGCTGTGTACATCGACCAGCAGTTTTTGCATGCCGTTTTTATTGCGGGTGGAGTCTCGATCCACGCGGATGACTTTGTGCGCTGGAAATAGTTGTTGTAACACCACTTCGCTGCGCTCGGTGCCTTGGCCTATAGGCTGGATGTGGCTGCTGTTACAGTTGGGGCAGCGCTTGGGAATGCTGCGCTGGTGATCGCAGTGGTGGCAGTGCAAATGGCGTGGGGTCTGGTGCACGGTCATGCGCGCATCGCAATGATTGCAATTGGCCAGCCAGCCGCAATCGTGACACTCCAATGTAGGCGCATAGCCGCGACGGTTGAGGAATACCAGCACCTGATTGCCAGTGGCAAGCGTATCGCCAATGGCGTCGATACTCGCCTGCGCCAGACCTTCGTGCAGGATTTCGCCGCGGATGTCGAGCAATTGGATCTCGGGCGGTTTGGCATTGCCCGCACGCGCCTTCAAGCGGAGGTATTGATAGCGGCCTTGCAATGCATTGTGCAGGGTTTCCAGCGCGGGTGTGGCTGAGCCGAGGATCAGCGGGATACCCAGGCGATGGGCGCGGACGGCGGCGAGATCGCGCGCGGAGTAGCGGAAGCCATCCTGTTGCTTGAAGGAGCCATCGTGCTCCTCGTCGATAATCAAAATACCCGGCTCTTTGAGCGGGGTGAACAGCGCCGAGCGAGTGCCAATAATAATGCGGGCGATGCCGTCGCGCGCTTTCAGCCAGGCGTCTAACCGCTCGCGGTCATTCAGGCCGGAATGCAATGCCACAATCGGCAAATTAAAGCGTCGCTGGAAACGCTGTAGGGTTTGCGGTGTCAGGCCGATTTCCGGTACCAGTACCAATGCCTGCTTTCCCTGTTTGAGGCATTGCTCTATCGCCTGCAGGTAGATTTCGGTTTTGCCGCTGCCGGTAGCGCCATCAAGCAGGTAGGTTTTAAAACAGCTGTAATCGATCTGCGCAAACGCCGCTTGCTGCTCATCACTCAGGATTAATGGCTGCTCGCGCAGTAGTTGTGACGGCAGCGGGCTGGGGCTGGGGGCGACTTCTACCAGCGCAACCAAACCTTTGTCGATCAGGGCTTTGGCGATAGTGCGCGGGATATCGAGCACATCAAGATCGCCACGGCTAAGTTGCTGGCGGGTTTGCAAGGCGCTTAGGAGCGCGGCTTGTTTCGGTGAGCGCTTGAGGGCGCCCTCCGGCAAACCCTTACCTTCGGTGGTGAGCCGGAATACAGGTTCGCCGCGAATTTGCGCCGGTTCGCCCTGGCGAAGCAGCACAGGCAGTGCGGTTTGCAAGGCTTCGCCGACGGCGCATTGATAATAATCTGCCGCCCACAGACAGAGATCGAG
>DATIGS010000116.1:0-5076 GCA_035481425.1 Cellvibrio sp.
GGACGAACTGCTTGCCACTAGCGAACTTGAGCTGCTTCTTGAAGATGAAGTTTGTGTAACAGAGCTATTACTTGATCTTGAGCTGCTGGATTTTGCACTGCTGGAAATGACACTTGAACTGACTGCGGCACTGCTACGCGAAGAGCTGATTGCCCCTGCGGCAACACCCGCAACACGCCATTCCAAAATGCCTGTGGATTGTTGCGTGTTCAGCATAGATACACGCAAGCGGTTGGTGACCACACCATTCAACGCCAGATTATTAAATGCATTTTTAACCAAAGGAACATTGCCCGCATTAACCCAGGCACTGCCGTTCCAGTATTCGATATAAGCGCGCGTCGGCGTTAAAACTCCGCCGTTATCATCGAACCAATAAATTTGCGTGCCGCTTAATTGATAGTTCTGCGGCCACGTGTATTGCACCCATTGAATAGAGTTCGGGTTATTCCAGTTGCCGTAAGCGCCGGCAGATTTATCGTTGGAGTTGGCTGGATTGCTATTGTCGTTAACCGCGCGAATAGTTTCCCACGGCGAAACATAGGAGGTTGTTGCAGTGGCGAGTGTTGCAATGTTATTAGCGAGCGGCGCGACACTGGAGGCACTGGATGCGCTTGCAGAACATAGGGTTCCCGATATTTGCGGGGTTTCAATCGCGCCGCCATTGGTTACACCCTGGACTCCAAATTCCACGGATTGTCCGGGTTGAATTCTGCCGTTCCAATTGAGGTTAGTTGCGGTGTAATTACCAGTGAGCCGCGCATTCCAACTATTGGTAACCGCATTTTTTGCATAAGCCCAATTGACTTGCCAACCATTAACAGGGGTAGATGTGTCATTCGTTATACGGATCGCCGCCGTAAAACCATTGCCCCAATTATTAGTCACTGTATAACGGCAGGCAGCATTCGCTGAACTACCCAGTGCAGTCGCAATCACGCCGATGCCAAGAATGGCAATCAACCGCTTATTGCCCGTTGCAAAATTCCCACGCATAAAAATGTCCTCTCAAAAAAATGATCTTTCCCAAAACATAAAATTGTTATACAGCGATAGAAAAGGCACTGGTTGCCGCATTGATTTGCGCATACGAAGCCACAAACAAGCGCACTTCAGCACTGCAGGCCGATGCCAACAGGGCGCTTTACTGCGGGTGAGAAGAAAACGTCAGGTTATTACCGTTTTGTGAACCTGATCCGACTCAAGGAACCATTGCCGAGGGAGTTGCATAACAGCACATAAGGCCGTACTGACGAGGAGAGCAACACTGTGAAATTATTTTTGTATTTGATTTTCCGCGGAGGTTAGAGGCTGGCAATGAATCGATTCAAGTATCTCGTGAGGTGATTTATATAATTATTCAGAAAATAGGATTTATTACCGGTTTAGTCGTGAGCCACTTTACGAATGGCAAGTAAATCATTGCTCGTTTTGCAAAAGGCTCGCTGATGCGCCAGACAACGACATAAATCCCCATCATTTATCGCGCACGTAACTTTTTATTAATAAATTTTTGTTTTTATATAAAAACAAAAGCTCCTTGAAAGCCCACCCGTGGCTCATCCAAATGATTGAAATTAGCGCTAGTCCACGCTTTTGTCGCCGCATTCATTTTTAAAGCCAATACCAATTAAGTATGATAAGTAGACAATATGGTCATAGAAACCATATGACAAAGGCGTTTAGCGCCACCAATAACAACGACGAATCGGCAAAAACCTGGCAAACAATCATTGCCAAGGTGCACCAAAACATGGCTCAGGATAGCCAACCCCCCTGTTGTTCTTTCGAACTTATACCGTTGTGATCTCAGGACCGCTGTAATCACCAAGATCTGGTATGCGATGCGAGCTTCTCACCTGCGTAATTCTTTACGCCGGAGTGCCTGCTTGTGTCCGATGAACAACCTCGTTCAATAACCATAAATAGCGGGAACTTTATGAATTCGTCCATTACCAAAACCATGCTGAAATTTTCAGCCCTGGCCGCGGGCGTAATGCTCGCTGCCAGCCAACATGCCGGCGCGGCTTGCACTTACACAGTCACCAACAATTGGGGCAGTGGCTTCACCGGCGAAATCAAGGTCACCAACGACACCACCCAAACCGTCAGCGGTTGGTCTGTGTCATGGCAAGAGTCCAGCGCCTCCATCACCAATGCGTGGAATGCAACACTTAGCGGTTCCAACCCCTACTCCGCTACTGCAACAGGCTGGAATTCCACCCTTGCACCAGGCGCTTCCGCCACTTTTGGTTTTCAAGCCAATGGCACAGCGGCAACGGCTAAAGTTAATGGCAGCCTGTGTGGCGCTACCACTTCATCTGCGGCTTCCTCAGCAGCGACCTCATCCGCCACGAGCACACCAAAATCCAGCTCAAGTGTGGTGAGCAGTTCCAGCAAAAGCTCGTCATCGGTAGTTTCATCCTCCGTTGCCTCTTCAAAGGCTTCATCAGTGACCTCGTCAGCAGCATCGTCGGCAACGGAAAGCAGTTGGTTATTTGAAGAAAACGCGGTGGGATTTTGTAATAACTCCGGCGTAATCGACACCAAGCACACTGGCTACACCGGCACCGGATTTGTGGATAGCGAAAATGCTGTTGGTGCATCCATCACCTGGAGCATTACTGCAGCCTCAGCAAAAACCTACAGTGCACAAATTCGTTTTGGCAACGGCGGTACAGCAGCAAGACGTGCAGCGATAGTAGTGAACGATGTCCAGATTAAAGTTCTGGATTTCCCCACCAACAGCAATTGGACCCAATGGCAAGCAGTGAATGTGGATGTACCGCTCAAAGCCGGTACCAACAGCATTAAACTCGTTGCAGAAACTGCCGATGGTTTGGCCAACATCGATAGCATTCGCGTAACCGGCAATGGCATAACACCTGCTGCCTGCCCCACGACTACACCGACCACATCAGATTGCAACAGCATCACCAATCAACCGATTTTGCGCGTTGCAGCAGATGGTTCCGGCCAATACAAAACTGTGCAGGCCGCGTTGAATACGCTGTCCAATTCCAACACCACCCCAACACAAATTCGCATCAAGCCCGGCACCTATCGCGAAAAATTATCGGTGACAAAACCCTTCGTGACTTTCTGTGGCGAAACCGGAAAAACATCATCGACAATTTTGACTTACAACGATGGCGCCAGCACGTTGAATTCCAGTGGTACTGCGATTGGTACGTCTGGCAGCGCGAGCGTGACAATTAAAGCGAATGATATTTCGGTAGAAAATATCACTATCGAAAATTCATTTGGTGTGGGTTCGCAAGCTGTCGCGTTGCTCGCGCAAGGCCAACGTTTGCAATTCCGTAATTGCCGCTTACTCGGCCACCAGGACACGCTCTATACCCACAGTGGTACGCAGTATTATCGCAACTGCCACATTCAGGGCACTGTCGATTTTATTTTCGGTGCAGCGACTGCGGTATTCGACAATAACACTATCCATAGCGTTGGCGGTGGTTCTGCATTGACTGCACCAAGCACCGATCAAGCCGTGCCTTATGGTCTGGTTTTCCTCGGCGGCAAAGTTACTGCTGCATCCAGTGTTGCCAAAGGTTCTGTTGCCTTGGGCCGCAACTGGAGACCTTATGGTGCCGCGACTTATATCCGCACTGAACTTGGCCAACATATTTCTGCGGTGGGCTGGGTGAAGATGAGTGAAAACACTCTGGATACCGCGCGCTTCTCTGAATACCTCACTACCGGTGCCGGCGCTAATCCTTCGGCACGTGCGCCGCAATCAAAACAATTAACAGCAGCGCAAGCAGCGACCTACACCATCAGCAATATTTTTGGTTCCTGGACGCCCAGCTACAGCAAGTAAAGGATCGACAACGATTTATCGAGCCATCACCAGATGGTTCGATAAAAAACTTAAATACACATAAAAATGTTTAAAGGAAACATCATGAAAAACTCTAGAGCAATTTTCACTACATCAAAAATGTTACAACGCACACTTATCGCGGCCAGCGTGAGCATGGCGATGAGTTCCGCAGCATGGGCCGGTTGTACTTATACCGTCACCAATAACTGGGGCTCAGGATTTACCGGCGAAATTAAAGTGACCAACAACACCGCGGCCACTGTGAATAATTGGTCAGTCTCCTGGCAGGAATCAGGTGCAACTATTACCGGTGCCTGGAATGCAACGCTTAGTGGGTCAAATCCTTATACAGCCGCATCGGTTGGTTGGAATGGAACTCTCGCGCCCAATGCAACAGCGAGTTTTGGTTTTCAAGCGAACGGCACTGCCGGCGTGCCTAAAGTGAATGGCACTTTGTGCGGCACCAGCACTTCATCAACACCCGCTTCATCAAGCAGCGTTGCAAGCTCGGTGAAATCAAGTGCGCCAGTATCGTCCAGCAGCAAATCATCCAGCTCAATCGCTTCGTCTAGCAGTTCTGTAGCAAGCAGCAGTTCACAGGGTGTTGCTTCGTTCACCATCCAAGAAGAGCAAGCAGGCTTCTGCCGTGTTGATGGTATTGCGACCGAAAGCACTAACACCGGCTTCACTGGCAATGGCTATATCAATGCGAACAACGCACAAGGCGCTGCGATTGAATGGGCAGTCAGCGCCCCCAGCAGCGGCCGCTATACATTGACCTTCCGCTTCGCCAATGGTGGAACGGCTGCACGTAACGGCTCGCTGTTAATTAATGGCGGCAGCAATGGTAATTACACGGTGGATTTACCCTTGACCGGCGCATGGGCAACCTGGCAAACCACCAGCGTCGAAATTGATTTGGTGCAAGGCAATAATATTTTAAAACTCGCGGCGATAACTGCTGATGGTTTGGCCAATATAGATTCATTAAAAATTGAAGGCGCACAAACGAAAGCAGGTACTTGCAGCACTACATCAAGCAGCAGCAGTGTTGCCAGCAGTTCTTCTTCTGTTAAATCCAGCGCAAGCTCATCATCCAGTTCATCGACCGCTGCAAAAATGTTGACGTTAGATGGCAACCCCGCTGCAAGTTGGTTTAGCAAATCCAGAACCAAGTGGAACAGTAGCCGTGCCGATGTTGTGCTGTCTTACCAACAATCCAACGGCGGCTGGCC
>DATIGS010000117.1:0-22340 GCA_035481425.1 Cellvibrio sp.
ACCCAGGGCAGCATTGATGATCTGGCCACGCGTATTAATAGCATTTCGGCGGTGATCTCAGTGATCAGCGAGGTCGCCAACCAGACCAACCTGCTCGCGCTTAACGCCGCGATTGAAGCTGCGCGCGCCGGAGAACAGGGGCGCGGTTTTGCGGTGGTGGCCGATGAAGTGCGCCAACTCGCGCAACGCACCACCAAAGCGACCACCGAGATCAGCGACACCATCACGGCGGTGCAAACGTCCAGCCGAATCGCCAAACAAAACATGGACGACATGGTGGTGCAGCTCAAAGACGGGATTGGCCAAACTCGCCAGGGCGGTGAAATTGTGGAAAGCGTGCGCCTGGAAACCGATGAGGTGGCCAAGATGGTGGCCCACATCGGCAATTCCCTGATCGAACATGTGCAGGCGAGCAGCCTGATTCTGGAATATGTCAGCCAGGTCGAGCAGTCCTCGCTGGGCACCAAGGATGCAGCGCGCGGCACGCTTGTGGCCTCACAACAGATCCGCGATGCCTCCGATGAGCTCAGTCGCCAGTTGGACGGTTTCCGCCTGTAACTTCATCCGGGAACTTCATCTTGGAACTTCATCCTGGGCACACCGGGTCACTTGCCTCCCCCAGCATGCATACTGTATAAATAGCCAGACATTTATCGCACATAATGACTGGCTTTTTATTAGTGCATATTTATTGCTGCAAGGTTTGCGAGGCGCCCATGCTGACTCATCTGAACATCCAAAACTTCACCCTTGTCGACCGGCTCGATCTGGATATCAAACCCGGGATGACGGTCATTACCGGTGAAACTGGCGCGGGTAAATCAATTGTGCTGGATGCGCTCGCGTTAACCCTGGGTGATCGCGCCGAAGCAGACCGTGTGCGCACAGGTGCCAGCCGCGCCGACATCACTGCCACGTTTGACACCAGCGCTATCCCGAGCGCGCAGGAGTGGCTGTTGAATATGGATTTACAGCAGCCGGACAATCCCCAGGAGTGCCTGCTACGCCGCCTGATCAATAACGAAGGCAAATCCAAATCCTATATCAACGGCCAGCCGGTGACCCTGCAGCAATTGCGCATCCTGGGCGAGATGCTGATGGATATCCACAGCCAGCACGAACACCAATCGCTGCTGATTAAAGATACCCACCGTCGCCTGATCGACGAATTTGCCGGCCAAACCGACCTTGCCAAACAGGTGCGCCTCGCCTTCCGCGAATGGCAGAGCCGGCTTGAACATTATGTCCACCTGCGCGATAACGCCGCCGATGTGAGCGCGCGCTTCCAGTTGCTCAGCTACCAATTTAACGAGCTGGAACAGCTTGGCTTGCAAGCTGGCGAACTGGCCAAACTGGAAGCGGAACAGCGCAGCCTCGCCAATGCCGAAGAAATCCTGCACGGCAGCCAACAATTAGCCGCCTTTTGTGGCGATGATGAGCAGGGGCTGAGCGTCAACTTGCATCGCGCCCTGCACATTTTGCGCAGCCTGCCGGAAAAATCTGCCGCACTGCAGACGGCAGAAGAACTGCTGACTAGCGCGCAGATCCAGGTCGAAGAAGCGCAGCACGAAATCGATCGCCATATTGACAGTTTTAATCTCGACCCAGCGCGCCTCGCGGTGGTGGAAGATCGCCTCTCGGCCATTTATGACCTCGCGCGCAAACACCGGATCCAACCGGAAGAACTGCTCGCCTTTGTCGATAAACTCAGCGCGGAGCTGGAACAATTACAAGGGGGCGATGGCAAACTCGACCAGCTCGCGCAGCAGGTCGCACAGGCCGAAAAAGCTTATCGCCAGCTCGCCGAACAACTCTCCGCCAAACGCAGCAAAGCGGGCACCAGCCTCGCCAAGCAAGTGAATGAGCAACTCAAATTATTGGCGATGACCAACGCCTGCCTCAGCGTTAGCCTGCTGCCACTCACCGACAAGCCCGGGCCCAATGGTCTGGAAGACGTGGAGTTCCTGATCAGCACCAACCCCGGCCAGGCGCCACGCCCACTGGCCAAAATTGCCTCGGGCGGTGAATTATCGCGCATCAGCCTGGCGATCCAGGTGATCACCGCCCAAACCTCGGCCACCCCCACGTTGGTATTCGACGAAGTGGATGTTGGTATCGGCGGCGCAACCGGCGATGTTGTCGGCCAGCTGCTGCGGCAACTGGGCGAACGCGGCCAAGTGATTTGCGTCACTCATCTCGCGCAGGTGGCGAGCAAAGGCCACCAGCATTTGCAAGTCGTGAAAACAGCAAGCAAAAAAAGTGCGGAATCGACCCTGGTCGAATTGGCGGGAGAAAGCAAAGTGGAAGAAATTGCACGCATGCTCGGCGGCTTGAAAATTACCGATCAATCCCTCGCACATGCACGCGAAATGCTGGAACTTTAATGAATCACATAACCTGATTTATCGTTCATTGATTACCGTGTTTAAAGAGAAAATAAAAAGGGCGCGATCACTCGCGCCCTTTTTATTAAACCAATTTTATTCAGTCAACAATCAACAAAACTGTCCAGCTAAAACAACATGGTCAGGTCATTAACGTTTTTTTCTAACGTAGAGCACCAGACTGTGGTCAGCCAGTTCAAAACCATACTCGGCGACGATACGTTTCTGTAAGGCCTCGATTTCATCATTATGGAACTCAATGATAGTGCCGGAGTCCATATCGACCATGTGATCGTGATGTTCGCCGCGCGCAACTTCAAATACTGAATGGCCGCCATCGAAATTGTGTCTCACAACCAAACCGGCGGTCTCAAATTGGGTTAATACCCGATAGACAGTCGCCAAGCCTACATCATCGCCCTGCTCCATCAGCGCTTTATACACATCTTCCGCGCTCATGTGATGCTGCTCAGAGGATTCCAGCATTTGCAAAATTTTCACACGTGGCAAAGTCACTTTAAGACCCGCCTTGCGCAGCTCGTGGTTACCGTCAGCCATTATTTCCCCCAAACTCTTCTCAGTGTTCCTGTGGTTCGGGTATTATCCGCGCTCATTTTCGTTAGTGGAAGCCCTTGTATGAAATTAGCCAGCCGCGTCTTCCTGGCCGTTGTTCTCGCTACCAGCCTAGCCGCCTGCTCCAACTTCCGCTTTCCCGGTGTTTATAAGGTTGGCATCCAACAAGGGCACATCATCACCCAGGAGATGGTCGAGCAGCTGAAACTGGGCATGTCCAAGCGCCAGGTGCGCTTTGTCCTCGGCAATACCCTGCTCCCCGATACTTTCAATGATGACCGCTGGGATTATCCGTACAGCGTGCGCCGCGGCTCCCAGGGCGATATCACCCAATATCTCTACACCGTGTATTTTGAAAACGACAAACTGGTCAAAACCGAAGGTGACTACTTGCCCGGCAAGGCTCCGCTTACCGGTGAGAAGTCGCAAAAATACCTCGATGACATGAACCGCGATGTGCCCGTTCCTACCGAAGGCAATGGCCCTCCACCGGAAGCGCCAGAAGCCCCTGAGCAAGAAGAAACTCAGGATGCTGAAGAATAAAAGCAGTAACGCTTTTTGAAATAAAAACGCCCGGTTGAAGAACCGGGCGTTTTGCTTTGTGATGCTAACTAACGGCTGAGGCAAATACGGTTGCGCCCCTCGCCCTTGGCGCGGTAGAGCGCCGCGTCGGCCTCCTGCAGCAGTTGCTCCGCTCGCTCTACGCCGGGCCGATAGGCCGCGATCCCCGCGCTAAGCGTGACATTGAAGTTGCGTTGATCCGCACTGAAGGTGATGTCGCGCAGGCGCTGGCGCACATCGTCCATCAATATTTGCGCTTCTTCCCCGCTGCAGCGCGGCAGCACCGCGACAAACTCTTCGCCGCCGTAACGCCCCACGGCATCGGTTTTGCGCAGCCGCTGGCGCAGCAGGTGTGCGGTTGCCTTGATTACTTTATCCCCTGCCGAATGGCCATAGGTGTCGTTCACTTGCTTGAAGTGATCGAGGTCGAGCATCACCACACTGAGGTTTTCACCGCTGCGTATAGCGCGGCTCAACTCGGCATCCACCTGCTCTTTAATGCGCGAGTGCTTTAACAATCCGGTGAGGCTATCGCGATCCAGCGCATCGCTCAGTTGGCGACTGCGCGCGGCGCGCACTGATACGGCGGTAATCAGTTCGCGATCGGCCATCGGCTTACTTAAAAAGTCATCGCCCGCCCGCCCCATGGCCACCGCGCGTTTTTCTATATCCTGCTCGGAGGAGAGATAGGTAATCGGAACACGCAGCCAATCCTGGTTGAGGCGGATCACCTGCGCTAATTCGATGCCGTTGCAGCCGGGCATATTGATATCGAGCAGAATTAATTCCGGCATAAAGTCCTGCAACACGTCGAATATTTCGCGCGGATTATTGCTCACCTCGGCGCGGATATCGGCGGTGCTCAACACCAGTTTGTAGTGCTCGGCCAGCGCCAGGTCATCATCAATAATCAGCACCCGATGCGGCGTGCTGCGGTGGCGGTCGAGATAATACTCAAAGCATTCCACCAGGCGGATGATGTCCAATGGCTTCACAAAATAGCCCACCGCACCAGCGCGGACGGCGGCGTGGTACGCCTCGAAATCGGTGCGAGTGGAAACAAAAATAACCGGCACCGGCGCTGGCAAATGCTGCTGCAAAATCGCTACCGCATCGGGGGATTCGCGCCCCTCTTCGGTGAACATGATGTCGCAGATCATAAAATCCGGAGGTCGCCGCAAAATCTCGGATTCCGCCGCGGCAATGGTAGAGAAGTGCATCACCTGATGGCCGAAGTGACGCAGAGTCATACAAACTTCTTCGGCTATGTCCGGATCATCTTCCAGCACATAAATCAGGGTGTTCATTTTGAGCGGCGCGCTCTGGGACACCAGCGGGATTTTTTTGGTGCTATCGCCCTGGGCCTGTCCTTCGAGGGCGGCAACGGCGACCGCAAACACCCTCAATATACCCATATCCAGAGTTTCATTCGCAAGCCACGCCTGCGCTTGTATCTCCAGTTTTTTTGCCTGTTTGCCCAGCTCGGGAAAACCAAAGCTTCCGGCGGAACCCGCCAGTTTATGCAACCGTTGACTTAACTGATCGAGAGCTTCGCGCTGCCGTTCCGGCTCCGCCAAATCACCGACCAAATCGCGCAAAGACTGGATCTCGGCGGGCAAACGCGCCGCATAGTTGTCGCGCAATACTTGCAGCTTCTGCGCAATTTCAGCATTTTTATCCATGGGTACCGATCTTTGAAGAAAAATTTTATTCTCTCTCGCACGCAAAACTGCGCGCCATTCATCGCCATTATTAACTTGAATAATAGGTATGAAACGCGAGTTTAGCCACTCGCAACACCTGTACAAAATTTATTCCTCCGGCCTCCGCCCGGCCAAAATTCCCTGTCTATACTCACACAATCACGCGCGTATTCCTTTTCACAATCATCAGGGGCTACATGCTTAAACGAATTGCAGTCACAGATCTCCGGGTCGGCATGTTCATTTGTGAATTCTGCGGCTCCTGGATGGAACACCCTTTTTGGAAATCCAAGTTTTTATTAACTGATTCGAAAGACCTGCACGCCATCCAGACCAGTGGCATCAAAGAACTTTGGATTGATGTCAGCAAGGGTAGCGATCTGGACGCCAGTGTACCTGCAAGATCCGAAGAAGACGTAGCGCGCGAAACCGACGCCGTCTTATTAGCCACCACCAAGAGCAATGTGCGGGGCAAAGTCGCGATTGCCGACGAAATCAAAACCGCCGCCAAACTCTGCGCCAAAACCAAAGAAGCCGTGATTGAAATGTTCAGCGATGCGCGCATGGGCAAAGCGGTCCAGATCGAACAGGCGCGCGCGCTGGTGGAAGATATTTCCAACTCGGTCATGCGCCAGCCCCATGCATTGATCAGCCTCGCGCGGCTGAAAACCGCCGATGAATATACCTATATGCACTCGGTGGCAGTGTGCGCACTTATGATCGCGCTCGCGCGCCAGCTACACCTTGAAGAGGATATGGTGCGCGAAGCCGGTTTTGCGGGGCTGCTGCACGATATTGGCAAGATGGGCATCCCGATGGAGGTGCTCAATAAGCCCGGTAAGCTCACCGACAGTGAATTTGCGATTGTGAAATCCCACCCGAGTGTCGGCGCCAAAATTCTGCGGGAGAGCTATAACGTCAGCCCGCTGGTACTCGATGTCTGCCTTCATCACCACGAAAAAGTCGACGGCACCGGCTATCCCTACGGGTTCACCGGCGAAACCCTTAGCCTGTTTGCCAAAATGGGGGCGGTGTGTGACGTCTATGATGCGATCACTTCCAATCGCCCGTACAAAAAAGGCTGGGCGCCTGCGGATTCGATTCGCAAGATGGCGGAGTGGAGCAAAAGCCATTTCGACGAAACGATTTTTCAAGCCTTTGTGAAAACCGTGGGTATTTATCCCACCGGCTCGCTGGTGCGCCTGGAAAGTGGCCGGTTGGCCGTGGTGATCGAACAGCATGAAACATCGCTGTTGAGCCCGAGGGTAAAAGTCTTTTTTTCCACCAAAATCAAAATGCCGATCGCCCAGGAAATCCTGGATTTGGCCAAGTTGGTGGGCAAAGAAAAAATCATCGGACGCGAATCACCCGATGAGTGGGGTTTTAAAAACCTGGATAACCTCTGGTTGGGAATGGACGCGGTTTGACCGCAGCCATTCCTGCCGGGGAAGTACAGAGGTCATTAACTCAGAGCTAAAAGGAGCTACACATGAAGACACAAACCACAGGTTTCACCCTTATCGCCAAAACAGTCGCACTGGCAACCGGCCTGATGTTGGCCACCGCTTCGGTCTATGCGACGGAGAACGCGCGTGAGCGCCGCGATGCGCGCGATACCAAGCAGGAAAGCCGCCAGGATGCCCGCAGCGCGAAGGTCGATTGCCGGCAGGAAGACAATAAAAGCAATGCCGAGTGCCGCCAGGATAAGCGCAAAGACAAGCAAGACGGCCGCGAGGAATCGCGCGAGGTTCGATCAGGGCAAGATGCACCTAAGGACGCACCTGCAGAGTAACTTTTTGCCAGAATAGATTTGCTTACCAGCAAGAGATTGACGTCGCGGGGCGCATGCACAGCTTGCATGCGCCCTCGCTTTTTATTGCCGCGCCCAAATATCGCGCAGCTCCTGCGCCAGGGTCATAGGGTCGAAGGGTTTGGCGATCACCCCCAATGCGCCCAGGTTGAGATAAGCCTCTACTTCTTGCGGCTGTACCTTGGCGGTCATAAACACCACCGGGGTCCGCGCAAGCTCGGGAAAGGCGCGCAGGCCTTTGAGGGTTTCCGGCCCATCCATACCCGGCATCATCACATCGAGCAGGATCAAATCCGGTTTGAACGCCACCGCTTTTTGCAGCGCCTCGCTGCCGCTGCTGCAAGGTTCCAGTACAAATCCACTGATGGTTTCCAGCACCATCACCGCAATCGCCTGTATATCCGGGTCATCCTCTACATACAGAATACGGGTCAACTCTTGTGTCATTCGGCTCCCCTGTGCGGCTCTTACCCGCGATTGGTCGATGGTTTAAAGGATATTAATTGTTGAAACAGCCGGCTAGGACGGGAATACATCCCTGTCGACCAGCGGGAAGCAGGCGAAGAAAGTGGCTCCCCGCCCCGGTTCCGATACAAAACCTATGCTGCCGTACATGCGCTCGACAAAGGCTTTGCTGATCGCCAGCCCCAAACCTGTGCCGCCGCGCTGGCGCGAATCGGATGAATCTGCCTGCGCAAATTTCTGGAAAATGCGCTCGCGGAATTCTTCGCTGATGCCGGAGCCGTGATCGACCACGGCTATCTCAATATGTTCACTATGGCGCACCACATGGATTTCCACCTCGCCATTCAGGGGCGAAAATTTCACTGCATTGGAAATGAAATTGGCCAGCACTTGTTGCAGGCGCTGGGCATCGATATTCACCACACCCTCATCGCGCGTCAGCAGGGAAAGCGTCACGCCAAAGGTATCGGCATAGGCTTTATTGTCTTCCAGCGACTGCGCGACAATCGGCAGCAATGGCTGCACCTGCATATCAAACACCATTTTGCCCGCGAGCAGTTTTTCCATATCCAGCAGATCGTTGATCAGGATGGTGAGCCGCTGGGCATTTTTGTGGGCGATGCCGAGCATATTGCTCATCGGCCCTGGCAGTTCGCCGAGCATGCCGCTCACCAGCAGCCCGAGCGAACCGGAAATGGACGTGAGCGGTGTGCGCAGTTCGTGGCTGACCGCCGAGACGAATTCATTTTTCATCTGCTCGGTGCGCTTGCGCTCGGTGATGTCCTGGATAAACGCCCAAATGTGCTGCTCGCCGCCCGGCGTTTCAATCAAAACGCCGTTGAGCAGGATCGGGATAAGGTAGCCGTCTTTGTGGATATAGTGTTTTTCGTAGGGACCATAGCGGCCATAGAGCAACAAATTTTGCAGCTCGTGCTTATCGGCCTCCGCGTATTCAGGCGGTGTCAGCTCCATATAATCCATGCGCAGGATTTCTTCGGTGCTGTAGCCGATCATGCGCGCAAATTCCGGATTGCATTCAATAAAGCGACCATCGGAAAAGTTATTCAGAATGATCGCGACCGGTGCCTGGTTGTAGAGTGTCGATAATTTTTGTTCGCTTAGCAGGATCGCGTTACGCGCCTCCTCGGCGTCGGTGATATCCCAGATAAAACCGTCGATAAACCGCAGCTCACCCTGTTCGTCGTAAACCCCACGCCCTACTTCCTCTACCCAACACCAGTGGCCGTCGGCATGCTGCAGGCGATAGATCATGTGGAACGGCTCTTTGCGCAGCAGTGCCGCCTGCACTTTGTCGTAGATGACCGGGACATCATCGCGGTGGGTGATATCGGTCAGGCTCAGCGCTGCCTCACCCATAAATTGCTCGGCGCTATACCCCGTGAGCTGGGCGACTGCCGCGCTCAGGTAGAGCATGGTCCAGCGCGCGTTGTTTTCGCAGCGATACACAGCGCCGGGAAAATTGCTGACCATGGTGTGCAGGCGCTCCTCGCTTTCCTGCAAGAGGATGCGCGAGTTGTACAGTTCGGTGATGTCGCCGTGGGTGCCTGACATCCACAAGGGTTTGGCATCCGCCGTAAAACTGATCACCCGGCCGCGCGCCAACACCATTACCCAATGCCCGAGCTTGTGTTTCATCCGGCATTGGTTTTCGTAAAAAACCAGATCGCCACGGAAGTGCTGCTCCAACAGGACACTGGATGCGGCCACGTCGTCCGGGTGGGTCAGCGAAAGCCAGGTATCAATTGAGATAGGCGCTAACTCGGCCAGGGTATAACCCACGATCGCCGCCCAGCGCTCGTTGAAGATTGCCTCGCCGGTTTGCACATTCCAACGCCAGGTGCCGAGGTTGGCGCCGGTGAGGACATCGTCCAGATTGGCGCGCTCCTGCGCGAGCGCGGCATTGGCTTCGCGCAATTCCAGCATTTGGATAACTTGCCGGGCAAGCAACTTGAGCGCTGCGATTTGTACCCCGGTCAGCTGGCGCGGCACCCAATCGATCACGCACAGGGTACCCAAGGCAAAACCGGCCTGGGTAACCAGCGGTGCACCCGCGTAGAAACGGATATGCGGGTCATCCAAGACCAACGGGTTGTCACTGAAGCGCGGATCGAGCAGCGCGTCCTCCACCACCAGCACTTCCTGCGGGGTGAGGATCGCATGGGCGCAAAATGCCAGATCGCGCGGGGTTTGGGTCGCTGCCAGGCCGAGGCAGCTTTTAAACCACTGGCGCTCGCGGTCAACCAGCGATACCACTGCAATCGGCGCCTCGCACAAGGTCATCGCCAACTGCGCTATATCGTCAAAGCCCTGCTCGCGCGGGGTGTCCAGGATATCCAGGCGATGCAGATGCGCGAGCCGCTCCTCTTCGTCCAGTGGCAGGGCTGCTTTCATTGCGCGGCTCCCGTTGTCTCGCCGTGGGATCGGGCCAGTGCCTGCGCGATAACCGCTTCCAACTGGCCATTGGCCAGCGGTTTCTGCAACCAATATACGTCTTCGCGCGCGCCCAGCGCCGGCAGGCGTTTTTTGCCTTCATCGAGAGTACCGGTGAGGATGACGATAGGTAAGGTCCTGGTCATTCCGGGTTGCATCATCTCTTGCTGACGGATTTGCTCCACTATGGCGGCTCCATTCATATCGGGTAGATTCAAATCGAGGGTAACCAGATCATAATCACGCATGCGTAAATGCTCCAATGCCGCCTGCCCGCTGGTGGCGCAATCGACTTCATAGCCCTGCGCGGTCAGCGTCATCACCAGCACTTCGGCAGTTTCTGCATCGTCTTCCACTACCAGTAATTGGCGCCTGTTCTTATGCGCTTCCGTCCGCGCGCCCGGCGCACCGGTGCGGGCAGTTTCGCACGGCAGCTCAAAATAAAAGCTTGCCCCTGTGCCGGGGGTCGAATTCACCCCCACAGCGCCACCCATGCGCTCGATGATTTCCTTGCAGATCGACAACCCCAGACCGGTGCCGCCTTTTTGGCGGGAGTCCGAGGCGTCGGCCTGGGAGAACTTCTGGAACAGGCGCGCGCGGAAATTCTCCGGCACGCCCGGCCCCTTGTCGGTCACTGTAACGCGCACGCTACCGCCGCGAACCGCCAGCCGCACCGTTACCACATCGTTCAGCGGGGAAAACTTGGCGGCATTGGATAGATAATTGGCGAGCACCTGCAACAGCCGCTGCTGATCGACCAGTACCCGCGGATCGGCGCCGTCCAGCAGCTCATAGGTCACACTATATTGCTGTGCAAAACTGGCGTTGGCTTCGATGCTTTGCTGGATCAGTTGGCGCAGCGAATGGCTCTGCATATCAAAATGCATTTTGCCGGCGACCAGTTTTTCCATGTCGAGCAGGTCATTGACCAAATGGATCAGGCGCTGCGAATTATTGTGGGCGATCTGGATAATGCGCTCCGACTGCTCGGGCAATTCGCCCGCCAATCCATTCACCAAAATGCCCAAGGCGCCGCTGATCGCCGTGAGCGGTGTGCGCAGTTCATGGCTGACGGTAGAGATAAACTCGCTTTTCATCTGGTCGATGCGTTTTATCTCGCTGATATCGCGCGAAACCCCCAGATAACCGGTGATCTCGCCCTCGCTGCCATGCAGCGGCGTGACTGTGAGCTGCACCGGAAAACGGCGGCCGTCTTTATGGACAAAGGTGCATTCTTTTTCCAGGCCATTATTGGCGCGCGCATGGGCGACAAACTGCTCGAAATAATCCGCTCCCAACTCCTGCCCCGCCAAGTCAGCCAGCTTGCGCGCCTGCGCCGCCAGCTCGTCAGGATCGTGCAGCACCAGAGGAGTCTGCTTGTCGATCATCTCCTCTGCGCTGTAACCGCACATCAACTCGGCGCCGCGGTTGAAGGTTTTGATCAGGCCGTGCTTGTCAGTGGAAATAATCGTCAAACTGGCGGCATCGAGGATCGCCTTACGCAGCGAATTGGTCTCTTGCAGTTGCAACTCAACCTGTTTGAGCTGGGTGATATCCGAGACATAACCATGCCAAAGCACGCTGCCATCCTCCAGTTTCTCCGGCACCGATTGCACATGGGTCCAGATCAGGCCGCGCTGGGGATTATTGATCCGCACTGTCGCCACCCAAGGGGTCAGGTGGGTGGCCGAATAGGCGACACTTTCGCTAACCCAGCCGGCGTCGTCCGGATGGATCACCTCAAAGATCCTGCCAGTCGACACCATCAACTCGTCCGGATCTACACCATAAATATGCTTGATCCCCGGGCTGGCGTAGGGGAAGAAAGAACTGCCGTCCGGGCGCAATTGGAACTGGTAGAGGAATCCGGGCAGGCGTTCGCTGAGCTTTTGGAAGCGCTGCAAGATGACTTTTTTCTCGATGTCCTGCTGCCAGCGCTCCACTACCGAACTGATCCAGCGCGCCAAGAGACGCACAAAATCCCGGTCGAGGGTATCGTATTCATGATGGCGGGTTTTACGCGCGCTAAAGCTGAGCGTGCCGTAAATATCACCGTTGATCCACAACGGAGCACCTATATAGGTTTCCACCTGGGTGAGTAGATAGGCGGGATGCTGGCGATAGTCGCTGGCCGGGATATTGTCTGCCGCTACCAGATCGCGCTGCGCCACGGTAAGGCTGCAGTAGGTTTTGGCGAGCGAACTGCTCAGCTGCGGATCGCGCTGCCCACTGGCGTTATATTGGACATGGACCCGGTATTCATCGCCGGTGATCTGGCTGATCACCCCCATGCTTAACCCCAGGTAGCGCGCGCCCAAACTGAGTGCGCGGTGCAACTGCTCATTGGGATCAACCGCCGACAGGGAGGCAATTTCGTTCAGCGAGTGGAGCGCAGCCTGCTGGCGGATACTGATCAGCTCGGTATTTTTACGCTCGGTAATATCGGTGTAGACGCCCAGCATCAGCGCTGCCTTGCCATCCGCGGCCCACTCCACCACCTTGCCGCGGGTGAAGATCCACTTGTAATTGCCGTCGTGGGCTTTGATCCGGTATTCGTTTTCGTACATCGCGCTTTCGCCCTTGATATGGCGAATGATTTCGCTGTAGCTGACGCGCTTGTCTGCAGGATGAACCCGGCTCATCCATTCATCCAGATCCTGCGAGTTGGGCGACTCAGGCCCGATGCCGCACAACTGGCGCCATTCGGGCGAGAACTTGGCGGTATCGTTCACCAGATCCCATTCCCAAAACCCCGAATCGCTGGAGCGCAATGCCAGCGCCAGCCGCTGGCGCGCATGTTCGGTGACCAAATGCTCCTCGTGCAGCTGCTCGCCGTGTTCGTGCACCAACCGCTGGATATGCTGGCGGTTCAAACGGATAAAGATCACCAGCAGCAGGAGCGCGCACACCAGCGCCGTCATCCACTTGCCAATCACCCGTTCGCGGGTTGATAGATAGGCGTCATAGGCGGGGGTAATATCACTCCACACCAGCATTGCCAGCCCGGATTGCTCCTGGGCGCCTGGTTGTGGCAACTCCCACCAGGAGGCGATATAGGTTTTGTCATCGCTATGCAGCAGTTGCCCTTGCTGGCCGATAGGCACCAGCCCACGGCTCCACCATTTGTGCAGTTGCGGGTCGGTGGTATCTTCCAAACGCCAGTCATCGACGGTGGTCGGATTTTGTTGGTTGAGCGCATGGCGCGTCTGCTCCCACAACACTTGCTCGACCGCCGACTTGCGCAAAAAAATCGCCATTTGCACGGGTTCGCCCTGTATATCCTCGCCATGCGGGAGCGATGACATACCGATTTCCAATACCGCGACAACACCGCCGGTGGCATCGGCATTGGCGGTAATAGGTAACATGGCGCGATAGCCGCTGCCCTGGCGGGCGACATCAATCCCCCATGCCGGCACGCCGGAACTAAAGGCGCGGGCGATCAGCGGGCGTATGCCGCTCAGACTGTCGCCGTAGCGATCGGGACTTTGCATACGCAAAAAATTCACGGCCCCAGGGGCAAAAAACACATTGAATTGCTGTACCCCAACGCCCTCCATGCCGCTCCAATAGTCCTGCAAAAGCGTGCGCAATTCCTGGCGTAGTACGCGCAACCGCTCGGCGCCACTGGTGGTTTCATCGGCCACAAAAACCTTATGTGCCTCGCGCAATTTATCGACCACCAGCTGGTTGCTGCCCACCAGCTGTGCGAGCAGCATTGCCTGCTGGGTAAGGTCGCGCCCCGAGGCATCCATATAGTATTTTTGGGTTTGGGTATTCCATGCCAGCCGCTCCTCCCATACTTTGCGATGGCCCTCCAGATCGGCCCACATAAACAGGCTGAATACCATAGCCAGCCCCAGGGCAGAAACCCAGGACAGCCAATGGTAGGGGCGTTTGTCATTCGGTGACATGAAGTCTCTCGGGCTGATTGTTATAGCGAAATAGCCACTGAAAATAGCGGAGTATTACCCCAGTGTAGTGCAATTTTGTGCTTGAGCAGCCCGGCAACCCAGACGCTTTCGCATGAGTAGCCGGGGCCGGTAATACAGGAGGGAAATTCGATGTGAACTAAGCGGTAGGATTGTCGTTGGCGATGGGGCTTTTGAGGTGACGTTCGACTTCGGTATCCATATTGGCTTCGGCTTTCTCGGCGCGTTTGCGGCGCGCATCCTTGGGGTCAGATGCAAGCGGGCGGTAAATCTCTACCCGATCGCCCGCATGCAGTACATGCTTGTCGGCGCTATCCAGACCCTTGGTGCCGAGCGATTGGCCAAAAATACCCATCTTGGCGTTGGTGATATCCAGATCGGGAAAATGGTCGGTAATTTTAGAGCGCTGCACCGCCGCCAATGCCGTAGTGCCCGGCTCAACTAACAACGCGATAATTTTTTGTTTGTGTGGCAGGGCATAAGCAACTTCCACGCGGATCAGATCAAAATCGGCCATGCTTTACTTCCATCAAATAACGATTAAAACGATCAAACTATTGATACACCTGTTTGGCGCGCGCGCAGAGTGCATCCACCTGCTTGTTGCTCACACCTTCAAATAACTTGCCCACCGCCATGCCCAACAGACGGTTTTGCAATTCAAACTCCAATTCAAAAGTCACCTTGCAGGCCTGCTCGCCCAAGGGCGTAAAACGCCAGACGCCGCGCAGGTATTTAAACGGCCCATCGACCAAATCCATACTCATGCTGTGCGGTGGTTGCAATTGGTTGCGGGTGACAAAGCTCTGGCTCACGCCCGCTTTGCTCAGCTCCAGCCGCGCTTCCAGCCAGTCATCGCCGCGGGCGAGGATTTTCGCACCTATGCAGCCATCCATAAACCGGGGATAGGCCTCAATATCATTGACCAAATCAAACATCTGCGACGCGGAATAATTCACCAGCGCCGATCTTTCTACCCGATGAGCCAAATGCCCTACTCCAACAATTTAACAAGCCAACTTACTCAACAAACACGCCGCGCTCTATTCAACAAATACCCCGCGTCCTATTCAACAAAAACCCCGCGTAGTACGGGAAAAATCCCGTTAATCAGCACAATCAATACGGCGATGGGCGATATGTAGCGCAGGATCGGCCGCCAGATGCGCATCAGCAGCGGCGACTCGGACACCAGCTCGTGCAATATATGGTGGTCGCGCAGTTTCCAGCCGACAAACAGGGCGATCAACACCCCACCGAGCGGCAGCATCATATTGGTGGCAATAAAGTCCATGCTGTCGAAAAACGACTTGCCCCACAGGAACTGCTTGTCCGCCCAATCGTTAAATGACAGCACCGAACCAATCCCCAACACCCAGGAGACGCTGCCCAACACCACACTGCCCAGCACCCGATTAACGCCAAAGCGCTCCTTGAGATAAGCCACACCTGGCTCCAGCAGCGAGATGGTCGAAGTCCAGGCGGCGAGCATCACCATCACAAAAAATACCGAACCCACAATCACCCCGGCACTCATATTGCCAAAGGCCACCGGCAGGGTCACAAACATCAAGCCAGGGCCGCTACCGGGCGATATGCCCGGCGTGGCAAATACCAGCGCAAAAATCGCCACTCCGGCGACCAAGGCCACCAGCGTATCCAGCAACGCGACAATCATTACCGTCTGCCCTACCGACTGGTTGCTCGGCATATAGGCGCCGTAGGCCATGATCGCGCCCATGCCCAAACTCAGGGTGAAGAACGAATGCCCCATGGCGATCAGCGCCGCCTCCCAGGAAAGTGCCTCCGGGTTAAAACTGAACATAAACCGCAACGAGGTGACGAATTCGCCCTCGACCATGGCGTAACCGAGCAGGATCAGCAGCAACAAAAACAACAGCGGCATCATCCAGCGCACCGCCGACTCCAGCCCGCGCGTCACCCCCAATGCCAGTACCGCCACGGTCATGGCGATAAATGCCGTGTGCCATTGCAATAACTGGCCTTTATCGGCGAGCAAGTCATTAAATAACTGCTGCGAGCTATCGCCATTCAAACCGGTAAACTCACCGCTCACAGCTGCGCGGATGTACTCCAGCGTCCAACCGGCGATCACCGCATAAAACGATAGTATGATCAGCCCCGCGGTAGCGCCCATCCAACCAATCGTGACCCAACCCTTGCTGGCACCGGCCGCCTCGCACAGCTCCTCGGTGGCCATAATCTGGTTGGCGCGCGCGCGCCGTCCCATCAAAATCTCCGCCATCATGATCGGGATACCGATCAATAAAATGCACACCAGATACATCAATACAAACGCACCACCACCGTTCTCGCCGGTGATGTAAGGAAACTTCCAGATATTACCCAAGCCTACTGCCGAGCCTGTCGCGGCCAGGATAAAACTGCCGCGCTGCCCCCAAATTACGTGTTGCTTGAGTCGTTTCATAGGCCGTTCCCCTCGCTGTCTTTGCAGAAATTATTATTAGGCAAGCACAGAGCGCACCAGATCCGACGCGCCCTTTCACACATTGGAAGGAATTGTACCCAGATTGCTGCACGGGTATAAGCCCGACGACAACCGATATCAGAGTTGCAACAAGACAACGCGCCCTATCATCCACGCAAGGTACCTATCACCAGACATCGCATAGAGTCACCAAGACATCACATAGAGTTTGCCGATATAATGCCCGCCCGTTTTTGATCCTGTTGAAGCAGCAACACCCATGGCCAAAAAAACACAAAAAAACCAAGGCAACACCATTGCCCTCAATAAAAAAGCCAAGTTCGATTACGAACTGCACGAGCGCTTTGAAGCCGGTGTTGCACTTACCGGTTGGGAAGTGAAAAGCCTGCGCGCGGGCAAGGGCAATATCACCGACTGTTACGTGATTTTCAGGAACGATGAAGCCTGGTTGCAGGCAGCGCAGATCCAGCCACTGCTCAGCGCCTCTACACACTTCGTAACTGATCCGTTCCGCAACCGCAAACTGCTACTCAATCGCCGTGAAATTACTCGCCTGCAAGAAGCGGTTGAACAAAAAGGTTACACCGTTGTGCCAACGGCGCTCTATTGGAAAGACCATTTAATCAAACTGGAAATCGCCATCGCCAAAGGTAAACAATTGCACGACAAACGCGAAACCGAAAAAGAACGCGACTGGGCACGCGACAAACAGCGGTTGTTCCATAAGGATCAAAAAGGTTAAAAGGCAAGCGCGTTAATCTACCATCCTCGTGAATAAAAAATTTCCAAATAAAAATGCCGGTGCTTTTCAACACCGGCATTTTTTATGTGCAGCTAAAAATTAAAATTAGTTTTTAGCACGCTCTTCCAGGATCGCAACCGCTGGCAATACTTTACCTTCTACGAACTCGAGGAAAGCGCCACCGCCGGTAGACACGTAAGAGATTTTATCGGCAAGGTTCCACTTGTCGATTGCAGCCAAAGTATCACCACCGCCGGCAACCGAGAATGCATCGCTCTCGGCAATTGCGCGCGAAATGGTTTCAGTGCCTTTAGAGAATGCGTCGAACTCAAACACGCCACATGGGCCGTTCCACAAAACGGTTTTGGCATTTTTGATGATCTCGGCAACGCGAGCAGCAGTTTCCGGGCCGTAATCGATAATTTCTTCGTCCGCTTGAATCTCGTTTGCTTTTTTCACAACTGCAACCGAGTTGTGATTCCATTCTTTGAAGCCTTCTTTGGTAACACGCACGTCGGTAGCAAATACCACGTCAGTTTGTTCACGCAAGCGTTTTGCTTCTGGAATCAAATCTTTTTCGTACAAGGAGTTTCCAACTTGATTGCCAGCAGAGGCAACGAAGGTGTTGGAAATACCGCCACCCACAACCAGGATGTCAGCGATTTTGGACACTGCATCCAATACACTCAGCTTGGTTGATACTTTTGAACCGCCAACAATTGCCACGAGTGGACGTGCAGGATTGTCGAGCACTTTACCCAATGCATCCAATTCTGCTGCCAGCAGTGGGCCAGCGCAGGCGATTGGAGCGAATTTCGCAACACCGTGAGTCGAGGCTTGCGCGCGGTGCGCAGTACCGAATGCGTCCATCACAAACACATCGCACAGCGCTGCCATTTTTTTGGAAAGCTCATCAGAATTTTTGCCTTCGCCGACGTTGAAGCGCACGTTTTCAAGCAATACCAAATCGCCTTGGTCAGAGAATCCATCTACCCAATCTTTTACCAGCGGAACATTGCGACCCAATTTTTCGCTCAGGTATTTTGCAACCGGAGCCAGTGAAGCCGCTTCGTCGTAAACGCCTTCATCCGGGCGACCGAGGTGCGACATCACCATTACTTTTGCACCAGCAGCCAACGCCGCTTGAATGGTAGGAATAGATGCATCAATACGCACCGCAGAAGTGATACGGCCATCTTCCAGTGGCACGTTCAGATCCTGACGAATCAAAACACGCTTGCCGGCGAGATCCTGGTCTTTCATTAATTTTACAGTCATGGCTTTACTCCGAATAAAAACCTAATGCCTTTAGTGAATTCTCCAGCTCTGTTTTTTTACAACGAATACAGAGCGATAAAACAAAACACCCGACTCGCGCCGGGTGTTTTTCTTGCTTTTAATCTTCCAGCAATTCTTCAACAGTGCTGACGATGTTGTCGACAGTGAAGCCGAAGTGCTCGAGCAGTTTGTTGCCGGGCGCTGACTCACCGAAGGTAGTCATGCCCACGATGCGGCCGTCGAAGCCAACGTATTTGTACCAGTAATCTGCGTGCGCAGTTTCTACTGCAACGCGCGCAGTAACATTGCTTGGCAATACGGATTCTTTGTAAGCAGCGTCTTGTTGGTCATACACAGAAGTAGAAGGCATAGACACAACGCGTACGTTTTTGCCTTTTGCTTTCAGTGCTTCTGCTGCTTTCACAGTTACACCAACTTCTGAACCGGTGGCGATCAGGATTGCGTCTGGCTCGCCTACAGAATCAACCAACACATAACCACCTTTGGCGATGTTGGCGACTTGCTCTGGAGTACGTGCGAAGAAATCCAGGTTTTGACGGCTGAATACCAATGCTGCCGGGCCATCTTTACGCTCAACCGCTGCTTTCCAGGACACCACAGATTCGGTGCTATCCGCCGGGCGCCAGGTTTCCAGGTTGGGAGTCAAACGCAAGGTGCCGAGCACTTCGATCGGCTGGTGAGTTGGGCCGTCTTCGCCTTGACCGATTGAGTCATGGGTGTAAACAAATACGTTGCGCAGTTTCATCAGCGCCGACATACGCACCGCGTTAGCCGCGTATTGTTGGAACATCAGGAAGGTTGCGCCGTAAGGGATAAATCCACCGTGGGCAGAAACACCGTTCATAATTGCGCTCATACCGAATTCGCGCACACCGTAATACACGTAGTTACCGCTCGCATCACCGGATTCTACGCCTTTGGATTTTTTCACCAGCGTCAGGTTGGAGCCGGCGAGGTCAGCAGAGCCGCCAAGGATTTCTGGCAACCATTCAACAAATGATGCGATGGTATTTTGCGATGCTTTACGGCTCGCAATTTTCTCGCCTTTCGCTTGGGTCTCAACGATAAGCGCTTCTGCTTTTGCAGCGAAGTCAGCTGGTAAATCGCCTTTAACTACTCGACGATCAAATTCAGCAGCCAATTCCGGATGTGCAGCTTTATACGCAGCAAATTTTTCGCCCCAGGCTTTTTCTTTGGCAGCGCCTTTTTCTTTTGCATCCCAACCGGCGTAAACGTCAGACGGAACAACAAATGGCTCGTATTCCCAGTTCAGGGTTTTACGCACCAGTGCAACTTCTTCCAGACCCAATGGTGAGCCGTGGCAATCGTGTGAACCTTGTTTGTTCGGTGAACCGAAACCGATGATGGTTTTGGTGATAATCAAGGTTGGTTTTTTGGTCTCGGCACGCGCGGTTTCAATCGCGGTTTTAATTTCTACCGGATCATGGCCATCCACTGAGCGGATTACTTGCCAGCCGTAAGCTTCAAAGCGCTTTGCCGTGTCATCGGTAAACCAGCCTTCAACATGACCGTCAATCGAAATACCGTTGTCATCGTAGAATGCGATCAATTTGCCCAGGCCCAAAGTACCGGCCAAGGAACACGCCTCGTGGGAAACGCCTTCCATCATGCAGCCATCGCCGAGGAAGCAGTAGGTGAAATGGTCAACAACATCGTGACCTTCACGGTTGAATTGGGCAGCCAATACTTTTTCTGCCAACGCCATACCAACAGCGTTCGCAATACCCTGGCCCAATGGGCCGGTAGTGGTTTCAACACCCGGGGTGTAACCCAGTTCCGGGTGGCCGGGAGTGTTGGAGTGCAATTGACGGAATTGTTGCAGGTCTTCAATGGAAACCGCGTAGCCGCTCAGGTGCAACAGGGAATAAATCAGCATTGAGCCGTGGCCGTTGGACAGTACAAAACGGTCGCGATCAGCCCATTCCGGGTTTTGCGGGTTGTGCTTTAAAAAGTCATTCCACAGAACTTCGGCGATATCCGCCATGCCCATTGGGGCGCCCGGGTGGCCTGAGTTAGCTTTTTGTACGGCATCCATCGAAAGGACACGGATGGCATTGGCAAGATGTTGGCGAGTTGGCATGAAACTCAAGGCTCCTTACGTATAAGTTGATTGCTGTTGTAGATGGGCGCTTTCGCGCCTGAGCCGCTAAGGTCAGGACGCCCTGGGGTTGCAAAGCACTAATGGGCAATTGCCACTTATTTACCAGCCTCTATATGGGCTTTTGTGTCGTTGGGTTCCAGCCGCCGTCGCTGGGGACAAAATGGGTGGGCATTTTCGCCCAGCGGGCGCTGCCCGTAAAGAAATAACCGCCTAATTCATCGCAATTAATCGCATCCGGCAATGACGCAAGGCCAAAACGCCCCATTACCGAACAATTCTTCACTAAAAACGCCAAAACCTATATCAAAATATTTTGATATAGGTTTTTCTGGCTGCTAGACTGCACAGCACTTACCTATAGCTCGATCAACTATCCCACATGAACCAACCCCTGCTCGATAAGGCCCCCCCTGTTCTGACTGATGTAGTCGAGCTGGAAACGCCGCTCAGCCCCCTGGCCAACCTGCTCAAGGCGGCGGGCGATCCATTGCGCCTGGAGATATTGCGCGTGCTCAGCCAGGATTCGTTCGGGGTGCTGGAGCTGTGCCGCATCTTCGGCCTCAAGCAATCGGGCATGAGCCATCATTTAAAAGTGCTGACCAACGCAGGCCTCTTAGGCTCCCGCCGCGAAGCCAATTCAATTTTCTATCGCCGCGCCTATTTAGCGCCCGATCATCCACTGGCTGCATTACAACAACAACTGTTTGCAACGGTTGATACATTGCCCATCGCCGACTATTTGCGCGCGCCAATTCGCGAGTTGCAACACGAGCGCAGCCAGGCCGCGCAGCAGTTTTTCAGTGAGAACGCCGACAAATTCCGCGCGCAACAGGATTTGATTGCCAGCTACCCGGTCTACGCCGAGCAGATGACGCAGCTACTCAACAACACACCGCTGCGCGACAAAAATCTCGCGTTGGAAATTGGCCCGGGTGAAGGCGAATTTCTCGCGGTGCTCGCGCAACAATTTAATCAAGTGATCGCGCTCGATAACGCGATCAATATGCTCGATAAAGCGCGCAACTTTGCCAGCGAAAAAAACCTGCGCAATATCGAATTTATCCACGGCGATACCCAAAGCCTGACCAACCACAAGGTATTGGCCGATTGCATATTGGTGAACATGGTGCTGCACCACACGCCATCGCCCGCTGATATTTTTCAGGATTTAAGCAACGCGCTGGCACCCGGCGGTGCGCTGCTGATTTGCGATTTGTGTCGCCACGAACAAGCCTGGGCACGCGACGCCTGCGGTGATTTGTGGCAGGGCTTTGAACCGCATGATTTTTCGCGCTGGGCGCAAGCCGCAAAATTGGAAGAAGGCCAGAGTGTGTATTTCGCATTGCGCAATGGCTTCCAAATCCAATTGCGCCAATTTTTTAAACCAATGAATTTTTAATTTTGTTGATCGAATTTATTTTGAATATTTCTTAAGGGAAACCACCATGTCTGAATATTCCGTCTTTACCTCTGAATCTGTTTCTGAAGGCCATCCCGATAAATTGGCCGATCAGATTTCCGATGCCGTGCTCGATGCGATTTTAAAAGATGACCCCAATGCGCGCGTTGCAGTAGAGACGCTGGTAAAAACCGGTATGGCAATTGTCGCTGGTGAAGTGCGCACGTCAACCTACGTTGATCTGGAAGATTTAATTCGCCAGGTAATTCTGGATATAGGCTATGACTCCAGCGATGTGGGTTTTGATGGCGCATCCTGTGCGGTATTAAATGCAATCGGTAAACAATCCGCTGACATCGCCATGGGCGTTGATGAAGGCGATGAAAAAGATTTGGGCGCAGGCGACCAGGGTTTGATGTTTGGTTTTGC
>DATIGS010000118.1:0-7960 GCA_035481425.1 Cellvibrio sp.
TGGAAACCGGACGATTGGAAAGACGACGGTGCCTGGTTGCGTATCTTCCGCAATGCACGGGTGTTTGTGGGCTAATTAGAGACCATCTCATGTGTAAATAAAAAGGAGGCTTCGGCCTCCTTTTTTTGTTTTTGGGAATCGTTAAAGTGAGATTTGTTGTAACCGGTTACTTTTTGTGATGTTTTTTATTGTTTTTAATTTTCTTTAAAAATCATATTGTTAATGGATTTATATAGCGTTTAAGTCATTGTTACTATTTGCTGGCTTATATTTTTATCGATATTATGTAACCGATTACAGTTTTTGAGATGATTTTCCCGGTCTGCCTTATATGGCTTTGGCTCTTATCACCGGTTTCATCGTCAACTCTTCAGTTAGTACTCCTCCCGAGCCTAAACGTTTGGGTAAAAGAAAATAAAAATAGTTGTGCATGGAAAAACACAAAGCCCCGGAGCGGGGTATTGAGGGAGTCCGCAAGTTTGTGAGGGTTTTATTCGGTCTGTGCCGTTGTTGTAATTTCCCGATCTTGCGCTGGTTTACATAAATCTAATATTAACTGGCAGGTATTTATATGAATCTCTTTACCTCTTCCCGCTTTTGGGCGGGTGCGTTACTGACGACACTAAGTTGGCAGGCGGCTGCCGATTGCAGTGCTCCGGTATGGTCATCGACTACGCAATATCGCGGTGGCGAATCTGTGGTCTATCAGGGTGGTGAATTTAAAGCTCGCTACTGGATCAATGTTGGGCAGGCTCCTAATGCGACTAATGCCTGGGATGCATGGCAGCTCATCCAGGCCTGTGATGGAACCTCAGTGTCCTCTTCTTCATCAAGCAAAAGCTCAGTATCAACCCAAAGTTCAGTTGCTGTTACCGGTCAGCAGTGCAATTGGTACGGCAGCACCTATTCAATTTGTACCCAGGCTACGAGCGGCTGGAGTTGGGAAAATAATCAAAGCTGTATCGCTTATGCAGATTGCGCTGCGCTTGCCAGCCCTTATGGCGTAATTAAATCATCGGTGAGCAGTGTTGCATCTAGCAGCAAAAGTTCATCGAGTGTATCGAGCAGCTCGTCCAGTGTTGCTACTACCAGCGTATCCAGCTCCTCAATAAAAAGTTCTTCAAGTTTGTCGATAGCAAGCTCTTCGAGTTCATCGATTAAAAGTTCGCAATCGAGCAGCCCTGTTAGCTCATCAGGTACCACCTGGACTTACGATGCATCCACCGCCGTGATTACCGCACCGGCAGAATTGGTTGATGGTGTTGGTGCACTAATGGGTAACGGCAGTGCAGTAATTTGGAATGTGGATTTACCAGTGACAGGTGAATATCGCATCACCATTAATTGGAGCGCTCCTTACGGTTCAAAAACCAATACCTTGGTAGTGGATGGAACCGGCATCAGCAATACTTTTGCAGAATCTGCAGAGCCAGTTGCTTACACCCAAACCAAAACACTCACCGCAGGAGAGCACAGTTTTGGTATTCTTGTAGGTAGCAGTGATTGGGGTTACATGAATGTCCACAACGTGAAACTGGAGCTCTTGGGTGGTCTTACTATTACATCGCCAGCGAATTTTGCGCAGTTACCATCAGGGGGTGGCATCCAGGTGGCGTACACCAAATTAGGTTCAGGTAATTTAACCTACAGCCTGAATGATGGAGCAGTTGTTGTTTACACGGGGTCAAGCCCGCTGACAATTCCGGTGTCGGGCGATGGTGTTTACCGTATTAAGTTTGGTATGGAAGGTACTACCTTGAGTACCAATCTGCGCGTAACTGTGGGAAATCCAGTTGTTCCTGATTTTGTTGAAACGTCCGGTACGCAATTTGTGAAGGATAACAAACCATTTTATTTCAATGGTTCAAATCAGTATTACTTGATGTACAAACCTGAAGCCATGGCGAATGATTTCTTTGCACGCGCTAAAGCACTGGATATGAAAGTCGTGCGCACCTGGATGTTTTGTAATGGTTCAAATACACATGATGGTGTTTGTATTAACAAAAAATCTGGCAGCAGTTTTATTTTGGTAAAACCGGAAGCAGAACGCACAGCAGAAGAAAAAGCATTGATTACACGCAGCTTTGAATTGTTCGACAACTATGTTGCACAAGCTGAAGCCAATGATATGCGTTTGATTCTGTCGCTTTCGGATTACTGGGATTATTTCGGCAAGATTGAAGACTATGGTTCATACGCTAGCGCAAGTGGTCGTGCGCTGTTCAAAACGTTCATCACCAATTTGCTAAACCACGTTAACCCATTAACGGGTAAGGCTTATAAAGACGATCCAACGATCATGATGTGGGAGTTGGCGAATGAGCCGCGCTACACCGCCAGCAATTTCCCTGATTTTAAAGTGTGGGTGGCGGATATAGCGGCACATATTAAATCCATCGCACCTAATCAATTGGTCTCCATTGGTTCTGAGTCTTCTTTCGGTGTTGCATTTGAAGATTCTTATGCATCCTTGGCTGAATTAAATCGTGATCCAAATATTGATGCGATCAGCGGACATCTGTATCCAACCGCCTGGTCAATGACCGATGAGCAAGTGCTGGGCAATATCCAAAAATTAGCTGACCTCTCGCGTGAAGTAGGCAAACCTGCGTACATTGGCGAATTGGGGTGGCCGGTCGATAAAAAACGTACCACCGGTTCGCAAGTTGAAAATATTCCATCGGGCCAAACTGCAATCGATGCGTTCCTCGCGGTGTCTTTAGCGCAGCGCGCAACTTACATGGAAAGCTGGTATGCAAAAGCTTACGCGAATAAAGATGCAATCGGTGGCTTCCTGATTTGGCAGTTGTCCGGCAAGGAGTGGGGCAATGGTGGTGTGCCGCTACAAGGTTGCCAATGGTGCGCCGGCCCTTATGGCGAGCCAACCAACGGCTGGTCGGGCAACCACGATGGCTACCAATTCTATTGCGCGATTGATGCAGCAGAAATGTTATTGACCGCACTGGGCGCAGTCGGTAGCAACAAAGAGGGCGACAAAATCCATATGGATTTACACAAACCCAGTTGCGACATCATTAAAAACTATTCCAGTAAATATCAATTGCTAATGCAGTAAGCAGCTAAAAAGCCTCTCCTCGCTGGTTGCGTACAATCAAGCGACCCTCTTCCCTCAGCTCAGGAAACTGACTGGGGGTTTTTTATGGAGATGGGATAAATATGTCGAAAATAAAAAATGCCAGTGCAAGAGAGCACTGGCATTTTTTATTGGAAAAAAACGGAAATTATTTAAGAGTAAAGGCTTCAATATTGGATGGAGCAGATTCACCCGATTCATTGATTGCGATAACGCGATAGTAATAGGTGCCTTTTTCCAGTTGTTGGCTATCTGAAAACAGCGTCATGGTGGCCGGATCAAATCTATTGATTCCATCGGAAACTTTATCGGCAATTACTTTCCATGGGCCTGCTGCATTGGTCGCGCGTTCAATACGATAATGCTTACCAACGGCAGCGCCCATCCAGCGAATATTGGTGTGAGTGATAATAGGGCGCAGTTTTGGCGGCAAAGGTTTTGGTAAGGCGGCAACATTTTTCTGGCCATTTAATGTGGCGATAGACTTACGCACCAACTCGACTACTGCCAGTTCTTCATTGTGTTCGCCTTCAGCAAACCCTGGAAGGTGGTAGCTATAAGTTTTGTTATTGGCGGGTTCCAAATGCCAATAAAACCCACCGTCATGGCGATGCCCGCGCAAGCCCCAGATAAAAAATCCTGCGGTATTGTGGCCCTTATAATTTTGTTTGATCGCCGCATTAGCAATAGCAGAAAGCTGATCTATACCCAATAGTCCAAACTCACCAATGATATATACCTTATGACCGGCGATTTTTTCCAAATCAGATGCAACGGTCGCAGGCATTAAATTGCCCACGTTTTCATAATAATGGTTGGAAATAATATCGATATTGGGATCCTTAACGGCGAAGTCATGGATTTGAATATAATTGCCATCAACCACCAAGTGATTTTGATCCAGCGCTTTGATATGGGCTGCAGTCTTTTGTAAAAAATCTGCTGTAGTATCTTTTAATTCGTTGCCAGTTTCCCAGGACATGATTGCTTTTTCATCGCGATACAAACGGCCAGTGATGGTGTTTTTGCGGTTGATTACCTGTTCAATAATATTCAAGTAAGCGGCATAGGTCTTACTTTTCGTGTTGTAAAAATCCTCGCCGGTTTCACCATAAAACGCCGCCAGTTGCTCGCGGCCACCCCACCAGGGCCAGTGATCGATAAAGGGCAGTATTAAACGGACCTGATATTTTTCCGCCAATGCAATCATGCGGTCGTAGTGCACCATGGCCGTTTCATTTAAACGTGGAAATTGTTCGCCTGCCAAAGGTTTAAGGATGTGGGTTTCCCGCTGGCAGAGCGGGTCATGTTCCTGTGCAACAGAAAGCACATAAGTGCGCATAACTTTATGGCCAGTAAATGCTAATGATTGAAACCAGTTTTCCTGTTCGTCTGCCGTTGGCCATTTAAAATATTGGCCCCAACCGCGAGGATCTGCTTTGCAGACACCTTTGGCATCGTCTTCAATGCGGTGCAGTTCCGGTGCTTGTATGCCCGCAAAGCGCAGCACCTGCTTCCCATCTTTCAGTTGTGAGCCATCGCGTGTAATAAAGTCCTCGAAGGCGCATACAGGTTGTGCGGCAATCAGAGCCATAAGTAGCCCCAGTTTTTTTAACGAATAGAATTTTTTTGTAGTTAACGAATTGGTCATGATGCTCTCTCAGAAAAAGTACAGCTACTGCTGTACAGTGGAGGATAAACTCAAATAATGTTAAGTGGCGTTAGGTGGATGTAAGTGGATGTTAAGGCAGTACAAAACTATTGGTTAAGCGCTCTTGTTCTTGCGCCATTTTATTGAGCGCACTGCTGGATTGTTCCAGCTCAACGGCTTCGCGCTGTACGCTGTCGGCAATGTCCGACATATTGACAACGCCTCTGGCTAATTCAGTGGCGACGCTGCTCTGTTCACTCACTGCTTGGGCAATCGCAGCGGTCATATTCTTTATTTGATCCAACCCGTTAGCTATTCCCGCTAACGCATTGCTGGCAAGATCGGATTGTTCAACGCATGAGGAGGCAACGGTTTTATTACGCTGCATTATGTCAGTCGCCTGCACGGCGCTGTTTTGCAGGTTGGTAATCATGTCGGTAATTTCAGCTGTAGAGGCTTGGGTTTGTGTTGCAAGCGTGCGCACTTCATCGGCAACTACCGCAAAGCCGCGCCCCTGTTCACCGGCGCGAGCTGCTTCGATGGCTGCATTCAATGCGAGCAAATTTGTTTGTGCGGCAATGCCGTTAATGACCGAAACAATTGAGCCTATACCATCGGAATTTTTGCGCAGGCTTTCAACAACACCGGTAGCTGTATTGAGTTCTGCATTCAAGTTGCCAATTAATTCTTTATTGCGATTGACAACCTGTTGGCCGGATTTGGTCGATGAATAAATATCAAATACAACATTATTGGTGTCGCGCGCGTGGGTAGCTACATCGCGTGCAGTGTGCTCCATTTCGGTGACTGCTGAGGCCAGTGTTTCTGCTTGGGCTTTTTGATGATCAATCTGCTGGCGTGAATTGGAGCTGATGCGATTGGATGAATCGGCCATAACCAATAGGCTATTGGTCTGGCCTTTGAGGTTGCGCAAAATAATGGTGAGATTGTTTACCAGCTTATCCAATGAGGAGGAAATTTCACCAAATTCGCCAATGCTGGATTTTTCGTGTGAGTCACGCAGGTCATTTTGTGCGAGCGATTCAAGGCGCCCAACCAATTGTTTGATGGGTTTGCGCACACCTGCCACCACCTTGGCAGCAACTGCGCCACCAACAACCAGTGAAATAAAAAATACCAACCAAATAGTGGCGCCACCGCTGGAAAGTGCCGCTTTGGTGTCGCTACTGGAATTGTCGGAAAGCGATTTGAGGTGATTATTTAGCTCGGCTAGCGTCTCCATGCTTTTATCGAGTTTTTGAACTAAGGATTGTAAAAGCTGACGGCTTTCAGTTTCTAATAGTAATAATTGTTGTTGCTGGTGTAATACTCCATCGTCCGCAGTGATATGTTTTTTCAAAATAGCAATTACGACGAGCATTGGGTCTGCAACATTCGGAAAGCGCTGTTGCATAATCGAATATTTTCGTTCGATGTTTTTCCAAAAGTAGAGCAGTTCGTCAGCGCGTGAACTTAATTCGCTATTGTCGTGAATAGAGGGGATTTTGGAGAGCAGGGCAGAGGCTTCATTTGCATCCTGTTCGATTGATGCTAGTAACCAGAGCGAAGGAATATCTGCATCAGCCATATTAAAACGTATGTCTTTCATCTCAGCGCTAAAGTATTGCCATTTATCTTCAAACTGACGCAAAGCCTGCATTTCACTGTCGCGCGCGTGCAGCATACGTTCGTGCGCTTGCAAGTGGGATTCGGCTTCGGTGAATGTGGGTTGAGTGGTTTGGTTGAGCGATTCCAGCCGCTGGGCTATATCCGGAAAATCTTCGGCGTAATCCTCTGCGTCTTGATATTCACGGCGATAGTTTTGTTTGTAAGTACTGAATTTTTCTTGTAGGTCTTTCAGTTTTGCTAATTCTTGCTCCGCTGCATGCTGGCTTACCGCCTGTGCAGCCCCCTGTAAATTTTGAGTCAACAGGGAGCTGGATTGCAATAGCGGTGTTACAACACCGGACGATAGATCGATATTACCTGACAGCGTTTTTTGGCTGGTGATACTGAATGCGGCAACGACAAACTGTAAAACAAGCAATACTGCAAAGCCGAAAATAACCTGCGCTACTATGGATAATTTGTTCATATGGATTACCGAATTTTTTATGAATAGCTCGTTCTTATTCATTGGCAATATTAAAAATTTGCCTTCGCCTGTCGCCACCGCTTATTCCAATAAGCCATGCTGCCGTCAAAATCAGGGCTGAGCATTATGTTGCGAATATAGGTCCCACTCATAAAATCCATTCCGGCTTTATTGGCCATGCGAATAAAATCATTGCTCTCCGGCGCGGCCTGGATAATCTCTGGTTTATAACTCATATATTCAGTGAGCTGTGGCATGGTGGCGCTGCGCGATTTATCGGTAGGAATAAAACCTGCGACATCGGCAAAGTTGGATTTGCTGATCATGAACGCGATCCAGGCTTTGGCAGTGTCGGGGTTTTTACTGTAGCGACTCACCGCCATACCCCAATCGAAATTTAAAATCGCTTTGGGTTTGCCACTGTTATCGAAAGGGAAGGGAATAAAACCTATATCATCGCTGCGCATGCCCGATTCGATTAATTGCGGTATCACCCAGTTGCCCAGAAACAGCATGGCATTTTTGTTAGCGATGAAATCGCGTTTGGAAAGCTCCCAATTGTTGAGAATAAAATCCGGTTCGCTGTAGCCGGATGAAAAAAGGGTGTGGGCAATTTTGAGCGATTGATAGTAGGGCTTGCCGCTGGAGAAGGGCGCATCATCGCTAATCATTTTTGCAAAATAATCGCCATCTCCAGCAATTGCCATGACCGATTTATCCCATTGTTGCAGCGGCCAGGCAGCCCCCAGGTTGAGTGCAATCGGTATTTTTCCTGCTGCTTTCAGCGTGGTAGCCGTAGCGACTAACTCGTCGAGTGTGACCGGTAATTTTTCAATGTTGGCAGCGGCAAAAACTCGCTTGTTATACACCAGTCCCTCTGCAATTACGCCTTGGGTATAGGCGTATTGCTTGCTGTCGTACTCCCAGTTGTTGGCGAAATAAATTTTATCTTGCAGCTGCAAATCATTCAGCGGCAAAAAATATTTTGGATAAGTTTGCTTGGGCATATCGCGCGGCACCAGCATCACATCACCGTAATTACGCGCCTCAAATCGTTTGGGCATGCTGGTTTCATAGTCTGGAATGCCTTCAATTTTTACCCGCGCCTGCGGATAAA
>DATIGS010000119.1:0-10048 GCA_035481425.1 Cellvibrio sp.
TTGACGACCATAGCGAGTTGGAACCACCTGATCCCATCCCGAACTCAGAAGTGAAACGACTTAGCGCCGATGGTAGTGTGGGGTCTCCCCATGTGAGAGTAGGTCATCGTCAAGCTTCTAATACCAAATCCCTGTCAGGTAGCTGACAGGGATTTTTTATGATTGAAATTTTGCTCGATTTTTCTTTTCAAGCTTTCGAATAATTTGTGTTTAAATCTGTTGGAATTTATTTTTTTAATTGATCCCTCTACAAAGGATTAACGGCATACAATTTAAAATATTATCTGTAGCGACAATATAGTCCTGATTGTTGTTTTGCTTTAATCCATAACCAAATGAAATGGTTTATCCATGAATGAAGTGCAGCGACAAGCCTACCTTTCTTCGCTTGGCATAGAAAATTATGCGCCGCGTTGGCTCTTGCCCGCCGCCCGCACTTCTGTTGCATGCGTTATGCCTGCTTTTGATATTCCTATTTGTTCCGATTTGCCACCTGTTATTGTTGATTTAAAGGTGGTAAATGATAGCCAAGTCGAACATAGAAATTCCCCGCCAAACTTATTAACAGCTATTACTGATTTGGGGAGCCAAAAGAAAAGCCCATCTCCAGTTAACGCCGCGACCATTCTGCAGCAGCTGGATGTTAAAAAGGTGCCGGTTGTACAACCGTTTTCGCTCAGTATTTATCGACCGACATCGGGGATTCTTATTATTGATTCGCGCAATACGACTTTGGCATTACCAACTGAGTTGTTGCTCAACAATATTCTGCGTGTGTTCTTGAAGAACTCTCAATTTACGTTAGACGAAGAAGTCTTGCGCTGGCCGATGATTGAAAATCGGTTTGTATCGCGCACAGAAAATGATGCACGTAATGAGTTGCAAACCTGGCTGGCGGTGGAAAATGAATTGCGTCCTGTTCAGACGCTTTGGTTGATGGGTGAGAATGCTGCGCGTTATTGGTTGGATGCTGATAGCGATTATTCCAAACTTTACTTCGCTATGCAGCCGCTCAAAGATTTGCCATTAACGGCTCTCATATCGCCTAGCCTTAACCATCTGTTGCAACACCCTGCGGATAAATCCAGGATATGGGCTTGCCTGCCTAATTAGTTTCAGGATCAATTTCCTGCCTACCCAGAACACAAATAATGACAGAACAAATCTCCCTTGAGTATGAAACCTATTCTGGTTTGAAGCTGCAGTTTCGTTTAATTGCTGCAGACGATATTCCGAACGTAATGGCCCTTGAACGTAGTGCTCACTCACACCCCTGGCGTCAATCCAGTTTCGAGGATTGCCTGAATGGCCGGCAAAAATGTTGGTTGGCGGAGCATAAGAGAATCCTGGTGGGATATGTTGTTGTCACACATGGCGGGGGCGATGCGGAACTGCTGAATATTTCGGTTGCGCCGAATTATCAGCGTAAAGGTATAGGCCAAGCCCTATTAAACCACGCCGTAAATTGTGTGAAAGACAAAGCCGACATGTTGTTTTTGGAAGTGCGTGTGTCTAATCGTAAAGCGATTGCGCTTTATGAAAAAGAGGATTTTTTTGAAGTAGGGCAACGGAAGAATTACTACCCTACGCTTAATGGACATGAAGATGCGCTGTTAATGGCCCGACAATTGTTATAAAAATTGTCGGGCGTTTATTGCTTTACCGGACGCTTATTCAGTTTGCGTTGCAGGGTGCGGCGATGCATTCCAAGTGCTCTTGCTGTGGCCGAAATGTTGCCATTATTTTCCAGCAATATTTTTTGTATATGCTCCCATTCCAATCGATCAACTGAGAGCGGCGTATAACCGGGTTCTGTTTGTACTTGCTGTTTGTGTTCATTAAAAGCAGCAAGAATTTCATCTGCGTCCGCTGGTTTGCATAAATAATTTACCGCACCTAATTTTACCGCTTCCACTGCCGTGGATATGCTTGAATAACCGGTTAACATCACAATCGCTAATTCTGGTTGACGCAATTTTAATTCGTGAATCAATTGAAGCCCCGAATCACTGCCTAGTTTCAAATCGACAATTGCCCTTTCAAAAACTGTACTGTTTGTCAGTTGCAAGGCTTGCGATGCATTGCTGGCCGATACTGTTGAAAATCCGCGTCTTTGCAATACGCGTTCAAGCATTCCTGCCAAAGTCGGATCATCATCAACAATTAAAAAATCAGTTGTGGCTTCGTTCATATTGCATGCGGCTCTGTAGTTGATGCATGTGTGATGGGGAGTTCGAGTTGGGTGATAGTGCCGCGTGGATCGCGATTATGTAGCGATACAGTTCCACCATAGCGATTGATGGTCGCTTGCGTTAGCATCAAGCCAATGCCTAAACCTTTGGTTTTGGTCGACACAAATGATTTTCCTAGATGCGCTGTTAGTTCTTCTGCAATTCCGGCTCCGCAATCCTTAATCGTCCAATACAATTTTTCTGCGTTCCAGTGGATATCGATTTCAATGTCCTTGGGGCTAGCATCGGCTGCATTGTTTAAAAGATTGATAATGGCTTGCGCAATAGTCGGATGAAAATGTGCATCAAATGCGGGTTGATTCTCCGCTACAGTAACGAGCGCATGGACATCCGGACGCATAATTTTCCAGCGTTCAATGACGCTGTTGCAGTAGTTCCGGATATTGTCGCGGGGTAATTGACCGTCTTTAGTTTGTTCGGCAGTCGCAACCAATTCGCGCAATGTATTGGCGCACTGACTGACTTGTTCCTGCAACAACTGTAAATCAACTTGCAGTGGTTTCAGCTCTTTATATTCAGAGCGCAACTCACTGAGCAAAAGTTTCATCGTTGATAATGGGGTTCCTAATTCATGCGCTGTGCCGGCCGCCAGTGTCGCCACGGCCATCACTTGTTCATCGCGCAATTGGTCTTCACGCCAGCGATTTAATTGTGCTTCTTGGGCCCGTAAATCGCGCGCCATTTTTACAATGAAATAGGTAATCAGGCAGGCGCTGATAAAAAAATTCAACCACATTCCAATTACATGCAAATTGAGGGAATGATCAGCTTGATGGTGATGTGGGGAGAGGACGGGCAACGGGATATGAAAAAATAATAACAGCGAATAACTCAGGACACTAACGCTGGCGATAGCCATGGTATAAGTGCCGCTCAAGGTGGCGGCGCAAATGCAAATGGGCACCAGGAAATAAGAAACAAAAGGATTATTAGCTCCACCGCTAAAATAAAATACTGCGCTTAAGCAGCCCAAATCGACCAGCAGCTGGAGAAAAAACTCCAGTGGGGCAACCGGTAATGATTTGCGCAAACGCATGAAGGTGAGCAGGTTGACGCCGGTTAAAATAACCAGCGCAATAAGTATTTCAGTAAACGGAAGGTTGACTGTGCCTTCCCATAAAAAAATAACGGTCGCAAGGCCGAGGCAAAGCAGAATCAGGGTGCGGATAATGACCCAATAACCTAAATGTTGGGCGTGGTCGGCCAGAGTAAAGGGAGCATTGCTGAGTGTTTTATGCTGCATAGGCAATGGCATATGACGTGTGATAGGTAGGATTTGATAAGCGATTATAGCGAACTGCTACCAAACAAAACCGCTAACAGTGAAATCGCGAGTGCGACACATTGTCGCGCCTGCAAATCCCGAAATGGGGGGCGGGGAGAGGACTGGTGTATACTGCCCCCCATTTTTTGACCCGCACATTAGCGTATTCCCGGCAGCGTTTATGACAATACCAGCCACTCTTACCGAAGGACGGGTCTCTGAACAGCTAAAAATCCTTGCATTGCCACTGGTCTGGGGACTGATGGCAACCATGTCGCTCAATGCAATAGAAACCTTTTTTATTGCCCAACTGGGACGCGAGCCGCTTGCTGCGCTCAGCTTCACTTTCCCGATTATCATGGTGCTCACCAGTCTGGGTATAGGCTTGGGTGCGGGTACATCCTCCGCTGTAGCGCGGGCAATTGGTGAAGGCGATTCCAATAAAGCGCGCAGGCTCGCGACAGACGCCATGAGCCTCACATTCATAGTCTCAGCCAGTGTCTGTTTGCTGGGCTGGCTCACGCTTGAACCCTTATTCCTCGCTTTGGGGGCGACCCCGGATTTAATTCCCTTGATCCGCTCCTACATGTCCATTTGGTATTTCAGCGCACCATGTTTGATGGTGCCGATGGTATGCCTGTCGGCGCTGCGGGCTATGGGGATGAGCCAAGTGCAGGGATATTTGATGGGCGGCGCGGCGCTGCTGAATGTAGTGCTCGATCCAATACTGATTTTTGGATTGCTGGGTTTTCCCGCCTTGGGATTGCAAGGCGCGGCAGTGGCTACGTTGATCACCCGCGTGCTCATGCTGGTGGTGGCACTTTATATTTTGCATGCGCGGGTGCACATGCTGGTGAACCCATTTTTGCCGTGGGAAAAGCTGCGCAGCTCCTGGATGACAATTGTTGAAGTCGGTGTGCCGGCAATGGTTGCCAACGTCATTATCCCGTTCGCGAGCGCCATTGTGGTGGCGATGGTCGCCGCCTATGGCACTGATGCGGTAGCTGCACTGGGAATTGCGATGCGTATTGAGCCGCTGGCGCTTATCGCTTTTTACGCATTATCTGGAGTTATAGGGCCTTTTTTCGGGCAGAACTTTGGCGCTGGTAAATTAGAGCGTTTGTATGACGCGCTGCGCGTACTTACCGTTTTTTGCCTGGCTTTTGGTGTGTTGCTGGCGGTGGTGCTGGGCTTCTTGGGAGAAGAGATCGCCGGTCTGTTTGGCGATCACGCAGAAGTAGTGACTATCACTGCTACCTATTTCATGATTGTGCCAATTAGCTACGGTGCCTATGGTTTGGTGATGGCCGTTAATGCGGCATTTAATGGTCTTGGGCGTCCTTGGCCGGCGATGATCATTTCTGCCGGTCGCGTGCTTTATATTTATTTGCCGCTCGCCTGGTTAGGGCAGCATTGGTGGGGGATGACCGGACTTTTTATCGCCACTGCATTTTCCAATTTGTTGATCGGCCTATGGGCGTGGTTGTGGTTAAGAAAACATATTCACCAACAAACGGCTCCCGCTGAGCCATAGCGTTTTATTTTTCCCATCATCGGGCATCCACAAGCATGGCTCACTAATAGCGTGTTCACAGGGTATAATTCCCGCACTTTTCTTTTTGTCTTTTAACGCGATATTTCTATGACTAATTTAACTGCTGAACTTGCAAAGCGTCGCACCTTCGCGATTATTTCTCACCCGGATGCCGGTAAAACAACGGTAACGGAAAAATTATTGCTGTGGGGAAATGCCATCCAACTGGCAGGTTCAGTCAAAGGCAAGCGCGGCCCGCACGCCAAATCGGATTGGATGACCATGGAGCAGGAGCGCGGAATTTCCGTAACCTCTTCGGTGATGCAATTTCCCTACAAAGATCGCATTGTCAATTTGCTTGATACCCCCGGTCACGAAGACTTCTCGGAAGACACCTATCGCACACTCACCGCAGTGGATTCGGTGTTAATGATGATCGACGGTGCAAAAGGTGTAGAAGATCGCACGATTAAATTGATGGAAGTGTGCCGCTTGCGCGATACGCCGATTTTAACGTTTATCAACAAAATGGATCGCGAAAGTCGCGATGCAGTTGAGCTACTCGATGAAATTGAAAACGTTTTAAAAATTACGGCGGCGCCGATCAATTGGCCATTGGGGAGCGGTAAGGAATTCCTCGGTGTATATAATTTTTATACCGATGTGATTCATGTCTACCAGCAAGGTTTTGGGCATACGATCCCTGATGACATTCAAATCAAAGGATTGGACAGCGCAGAGGCCACTGAGTTTATGGGGACTTATGCTGATGATTATCGCGAGCAGATTGATTTTGTGCGCGGTGCTACTAATCAGTTTGATCTGGAGGAATATCTTGCAGGCCGCATGACGCCGGTATTTTTTGGTACTGCACTCGGTAATTTTGGTGTGCGCGAAATGCTCGACGGTTTTGTTGAGTGGGCTCCGACTCCGCGTGCTCGCGCTGCTCACGAACGTGTGATTGAACCTGCTGAAGAAAAATTCAGTGGGTTTATTTTTAAGATCCAGGCCAATATGGATCCCAAGCATCGCGACCGTATTGCATTTATGCGCATTTGCTCCGGCACCTATTCGCAGGGGATGAAAATGAAACATGTGCGCTTGGGTAAAGATGTTCGTATTGCCGATGCAGTGACCTTTATGGCGGGTGATCGCAGCGCCGTTGATGAAGCAATTGCGGGCGATATTATCGGGTTGCACAACCACGGCACCATCCAGATTGGCGATACCTTTACCGAAGGTGAAAATTTGAAATTCACCGGTATCCCACACTTCGCCCCTGAGTTGTTTCGTCGCATTCGCCTGAAAGATCCACTCAAAATGAAACAGTTGCAAAAAGGTCTGCAACAATTGTCGGAAGAGGGCTCCACGCAGGTGTTCTTCCCCGTAAACAACAATGACATTGTGGTGGGCGCGGTTGGTGTGCTGCAATTTGAAGTGGTGGCGTACCGCCTCAAAGACGAATATAAAGTAGAAGCGGTCTACGAGCCGGTCAATGTCACAACCGCGCGTTGGTGCGAATGTTCCGATCCGAAAAAACTGGAAGAATTTAATCGCAAATGCGCGGAAAATCTGGCGCTGGATGGCGGCGGGCATCTCACTTATCTTGCGCCGTCGCGGGTGAATTTATCGCTCACCCAGGAGCGGCATCCCGACGTAGTCTTCCGTGCGACGCGCGAGCATTAATCGATGTTGGTGTTTGTTGTTACCTTGGTAGTGTTCCTGAGTGTTATTGGCATATTGCTCTGGGTCAAAACACCACGGTACCAAATGACGCGCGATGACTTGATTCAGGTTTTGCAGAAAGTTCTGGTGGGGCAGGCCAGCGAAAACGATTGGGCGATTTTCTTATCATCGTCCTTTCGTCACTGTCCCGAGTTGGAACCGTTTCGCGAAGCGTGTGCGGCGGTAGATGAAACGGAATATCTCGGTCACACCCGCGCCGGCTTTCTGTTTAGCGAGCGAGGATTGCGCCAGATTCGCGAGATCCTGACGCAAGTCGAGCAGTTGCCGAACTAACCAGTATTGAGTCCGATATTAGATAGCCCACGCGCCCGATCATTTTTTTATCACCCCATCGCCACCAACCCGGATCAATGCTATACATAGTTGTTAATGGGGGCGGAAGTTCTGCGCGCCATACCTTCATGTTTGCATCCCTTTATTTCTCTTGACCCCAACTATTTTAAAGGTCCAATTGTGACTGCAGCTTCTGACAATAAGGATCTTATCTGGGATCTCGATGCTTTTAACCAGCGCCAACGCGCGGTAGATTTTGTAATGGGATTCGAGAATAAACTCTGTGTTTATTCCAGTTCAGTGGAGCAGTTGTATACCAACTACAATATTTTCTTCCCGAAAGAGGAGGAGCGGAAGTTGGTGATCCTGCCTAATCCCTATATGCCCCACGACACTTTCAATGGCATCCCTTCATCGGCAGTTACTTCTACCGGGATGGAAATTATTCCCGGCATTTACCAGGCGCGACCCTGTTTGTTTTTGCGTATACCTTTTCGCAGTGGCACAGTTAAGTACCGCGCGGTGCCTCTGCAGATGGGATTAAAAATAGTCCAGCAAAAATTACCGCCACATAGACCGTTTTTACCGGTGTTAATGAAAGGCGATCTGCGCGAGCTGGATGCGTCGACGCCTTGCCTGCATTTGCATGCAATCCATTTGGATCGTTTGGTAGAGCACTCGGTATTGGAGCGCAGTGGAATTCACAAAGTAATCGAGCAGCGCGTACGTCAGCTCGGCTAGTGCGTGCACTGTAGTCAGGTTGCCGCACCAACAATAAAAAAGCCACCCTGCATTTGCATGGGTGGCTTTTTTATTTGTTTCTTGCCGCAATAGCGGAAGAAATTATTCCGGCAAGGTCCAGCGTATGGGCACGGTGAATTCAAAGCGAGCGCCAGATACTTCTTCAGGCAGCGCTGGGAATGGAGCCGAGCGTTTTACTGCTTCAATCGCTTCTTTATTTAGCAGGTCAAACTTACTGCTCTCCAAAAGATCACTGTTCAGGATATTCCCCTCGCGATCGATAACAACTGAAACACGTACGTTGCCTGCTTGAGAGCGATCAAGTGCACGCTGTGGATATTTTGTTTTGCTGCGGATTTTTTTGATGGCATCGGATACATAGAATTGCCGAGCCAATAGGCTTTGGGCGGTCAATGCAGGGCCTTCTTCATCCTCTTCTTCTACTTTGGCTGCAGCAGCAGGTGCCGCCGCAGTTGCAGCCGGTGCCGCTTTCTCTGCAGGAGCGGTTGGAACTGGAACATCCAGTGCGGGTTTTTCGATTGCGGGCACGTCAAGTTTAGGCAACTCAGGTTTTGCGATGACAACTGCAGTCGCCGCTGTTGCTGCTTTCGCGGCAGCAGTCGACGCTTTGGATGAAGACGCTGCTGAAGACTTGGTTTCCTCTACGGCCACCATCACGCCGGTCCATTCTTTAACTTCTGCAGTGCGCGCTGCAGTTGGTGTAATGGCAGTGAAGCGGCTGCGTAAACTTGCATCTACATCACCGACTTTCAACAAGCTATCGCGATATTCTGACGACAGTGGAATTTTTCCGATCCAGGTTGAGAGCAGCATGGAAAAAAATGCATTGTCTTTAATATTGCCCAGCAGTACGCCGTTCACGGCGATATCAACGCCCCTGCCTGGATGGTTTGCGAAACTGATGAAATCGTTTTTCACAAAGCGACCTTTAAACAAGCCGTCAAACTTCACCATGTTATCAGCTTGCGCCGTGAGCACATCGGCTTTGCTATTTATCGCCATGCCTTCAATCCACATGCGGCTAAAGCGGCGGGTAGTCAGACCATCCGGAGCGACAATTTTTAGTTCCATACGCATCGGCTGGCTATTGTTTATCAGGGTATCCGCGTCGTTGCTGAGCGATTCGGAAAAGAGCGCTCCGATAAATACTTCCTGCCCTAATTCTTGATGAACGGCTATGCCATTGAGCATAGGTTCAGCGCGAGTTGCTTGGCAGATGATTAATAAGGAGATACTGATGAGAACTCTGAATAAATGGTTGAAGTGCATAGTCTTGCTACTCTCTACCTTTAAGGTGCTTTGTTGTCTTGATTTAGTTTATGTTTATTTCATGAAGCCGAAGCATGGTGGAACAGGGGTATGATATAGAAAAAATGCGCCTGCGCGTACCTTAGCGACTATTTGACTGTAGTTGTTATATAGATTTTCAGGAGTATCATACCTGCGAAGGAGTTTCTTAGACGGGATTGTTCACTCAGGTCTGATTAGCAGTGAATCTTCGATATAAAAATAGATATTACGGGTAGATGATGGAAACAAAACCTCTGCATAAGATACCGACAGATACATTAGAGCATCTATTGTCGGGCATCCCATTCTTTAAAGTTGTCAGGCAGCAAGATCTGAAACAATTTAATTTACTGCTACAAGCTTCACGTGTGGTTTCCTATCTTCCAGGCGAGGTAGTTTTACAAAAAGGTGAGTCTGGCAATTGGCTCTATTTCTTACTTAAGGGCAAGCTGGCGGTGTATGTCGATCAGGCTCTGCAAGGGGACCTCGTCAACTATGTCACACCAGGTGAAGTCTTCGGTGATTTGGCGCAATTGGTGGGGCAGCCTCGTACAGCGACAGTTATTGCTGATCCGGCAGCTAAGGAATCGATGGTGTTAGCATTGGACTTCAATGTATTTGGCCCATTAAATTCAGTAAGCCCTATTTCCCGGCAAACCAAATTAGCTTATTACCGCAATACCGCGCATAACTTGCGGTGGAAGCTCGAGGTCTATCGCTCCCAACACTTGCAGCACGAATTGGCGAATAAACATCGGCAAATAAAACTGTATCTTGGCCCCAAGGATACACACGAGGAACTGGCCTCTCTGCATGAACAATCGCAAGCATTGGCTTTATTGTTACTGGAGTGGAATGCCGAGTTTGGTGTGTTATCGGCGGATGCGTTGAGTGAAAATCATCATATAGCAGAGCGCGAATCCTAAG
>DATIGS010000120.1:0-3167 GCA_035481425.1 Cellvibrio sp.
GGTTCCGGGTTTTTAAACAGTGCTGTTTGCAAGCTGGTAAAGCCCGGATAAGTGGCGGTGACATGGGTAATCGCACTTAGCAGGGTGCGGCAAACCGGGTCGGGCAATTTTTCGGTTTTATTCAGTTGGATAAATACCGTGCGCAATAAACGCAATGCGGATTCAGCGCGCTCTGCATAGCGCCCCATCCAGAATAAATTTTCCACCACGCGGCTGGGCAGGGCATTGGGGCTTTCGGTAGTTGTTGGCGTATCCAGATTGCGCAAACTGATTTGTTTTTCAGGTTCCGATGCAAGCACCCAGGTGTCTTTTGAAATGGAACCGCCCTGGTTGGTAATAATTTTTTTCGCGGGGTCGAGATTAACGCGTGTTAAACCGCCCGGCATAACCGAATAGGAACTTTCGCTGGCCACCGCAAAGGTGCGCAATACCGATGCGCGCGGTTGTATTTGGCCTTGATACCAGGTAGGCGTTTGCGCTCCCACAACATATTCCTGCGCAACAAATTGCAGCGGGTTTTTACGAATGCGGTTTTGCCATGCTTGTAACTTGGTATCGTCCAGCTCTGCACCATAAACTTCATAAAGGCCGGGGCGACGATAGGTAGGTTTGATCAACAAATTTTTTAAATTGGCGCACACATATTCCAAGTCATCGCTATTGCCGCACCACCAGGTTTTTACCGATGGCATTTTTAATTCGCGTCCGAGGAGTGCTTGTGATATCGCCGGTAAATAACGCAGCAGTGCAGGATTTTCCAATACGCTGGAACCGAGTGGATTGGCGATGGCGACATGTCCCATACGCGCGACTTCCAATAAACCGGGAACACCTAAACGTGAATCACCTTTTAATTCCACCGGGTCGCAATAAATATCATCCACGCGCCGCAAAATTACGTCGACACGTTTTAAACCATCGAGCGCTTTCATCCACACATAGCCATTGCGCACACTTAAATCGCTGCCTTGCACTAATTGGAAACCCAAATAATTAGCGAGATAGGCGTGTTCAAAATAGGCTTCGTTATAAATGCCGGGCGTGAGCACAACGATGCGGGCGATACCACCATTGGGATTTAATTCATGCAAACGTTGGCGCAAGCGCGAAAAAAATAATGACAGCCGATGCACATGGCTGTCGCGAAATAAACTTGGGAATACACGGTTCATCACCGTGCGATTTTCCAATGCGTATCCCGCACCGGAAGGTGCCTGGGTGCGATCGCCCATTACTTGCATGCTGCCATCGGGTGCGCGCACCAAATCAACACCGTGCAAAATAAGTTGATGATCGCCGGGCAGTTTTACCTGATAGCAGGGGCGCAAGAATCCGTGATGGGAAAATAATAATTCCGGCGGGATAACACCCTGGCGAATTAATTTTCGCTCGCCGTAAATATCTTGCAGCAATAAATTAAATAATTCGGCGCGTTCAATGAGCGAGGTTTCGATTTGATTCCATTCATCGCTATTGATCAGTAATGGAATCGGATTAAGTTGCCAGCTTTGGTTTGCATCCGGTTCGTCGTAAATTTTATAGGTGGCACCATCATCGCGCAGAATGCGGCTGGTTTTTTTGTGCCGCTCCTCAATTGCATCGCTCCCCAGCGTTTGCAAACTGTGTAACAGATAGCGCCAGTGTGGGCGAATACCTCCCTCGCTGTCATAGGCTTCATCCACACCTAGCTGCGGTGATGGATAAATAAAGGCCTTAATATCGGTAGTAGTGACCGGATTTTCCATAAGCGTGGGATAAGGTTTCATGGTATCGATTTGTTTTTATGAGGAAAGATTTCATTCTAACCCGATTTATTTGTTCTGGCCGCTTAAGAATAGTCTGCTTTTTCACCCATTGGTTCCCCGGCCGCGCACAAGCGCGGCTGGAATCGGGAGTAATAAGAATTATTTGCGTAAATCCAGTGTGTGTGGATATTCATCTGCCGGTTCTTCTGGCGGGGGAGCCATAGGTCTGGGTTGATGTTTATTTTCAAAAAACTCGCGCAAGATTTTTCCGGCCGGTGTTATTGGCAATGCACCGGGAGTGTGGTTGAAATCGAAGAAGCGGTTACCGCGGCGCGATTCAGCTTCGTTGGCATTCACGGGGAAGCGATCATAACTGCGGCCGCCCGGATGGCTTACGTGGTAAGTGCAACCGCCAATACTTTTGCCATTCCAGGTGTCGATTAAATCAAACACCAGCGGTGAATGTATGCCGATGGTGGGATGCAATGCTGAAGGTGGTTGCCAGGCGCGATAGCGAACGCCGCCAACAAATTCACCGTGTTTGCCTGTCGGGTTTAAACAGACACGGCGACCATTACACGCAAGCACATAGCGCCCCGGTACCAAACCACTGACTTTCACTTGCAAACGTTCCAGTGATGAATCCACATAACGCGAAGTACCAAAACTACTCACTTCCTCACCGAGCACATGCCAGGGTTCAATCGCCCAGCGCAGTTCGATTTGGATATCGTCGAGTTGCACACGGCCATAATGCGGGAAGCGGAATTCTTCAAATGCAGCGAGCCATTCGAGTTGGAATGGATAGCCGTGTTCATTTAAATCTTTCACGACATCGCGCAAATCTTCCCACACATAATGCGGCAACATGAATTTGTCGTGCAGCAATGTTCCCCAACGCACCAGTGGTTTTTTGTAGGGCTCTTTCCAGAAACGGCTGATCAGGCAGCGCAATAATAAAATTTGCACCAGCGACATACGCGCATGTGGTGGCATTTCAAAACCGCGGAATTCCAGAATGCCTTGACGGCCACTGGCAGTGCCGGGTGAATATAATTTATCGATACAAAATTCTGCGCGATGGGTATTGCCGGTGATGTCGATTAATAAATTGCGCATTAACCTGTCGACCAGCCATGGTTGATCGACAATGCCTTCCGGCATTTGCTGGAACGCAATTTCCAATTCATACAGCATTTCATCGCGGCCTTCGTCGACGCGCGGTGATTGGCTGGTCGGCCCGATAAATAAACCGGAAAATAAATACGACAATCCCGGATGATGCTGCCAATAGGTGACGAGACTGCGCAATAAATCCGGGCGGCGCAAGAAGGGGCTGTTCGCAGGTGTAGAGCCTCCGAAGGTGACATGGTTGCCGCCGCCAGTGCCGGAATGGCGGCCATCGAGCATAAATTTTTCAGT
>DATIGS010000121.1:0-13501 GCA_035481425.1 Cellvibrio sp.
CGTGCTTTATAAACCGAAATTCCATCCATAATAGAATCCGGACGCGCAAAATAAACATGTTCAAAAATACACGGTGTCAACCTCGGTGACTTGGCACACTGACGACGATTTAATTCGCCTTCTTCAGTAATATAAATCGCCTCGCCCGGAGCAACATCGCCAATCAGCTCGAAACCCAATACGTCGAGCGCGACACTTTCTGATGCCACCATATATTCAATGCCGCCCTCTTCAGACGGACGCTTGCCATACACCAACGGGCGAATACCATTTGGGTCACGGAAAGCGACCAATCCATAATTGGCAATCAAGGCGACGACTGCATAACCGCCGGTCACCCGGTTATGCACACCGGCAACTGCGGCAAACATGTCGTCAGCTGTCGGGCTCAGCTTGCCTTGCATTTGCAATTCATGCGCAAACACATTGAGCAAAACTTCCGAATCCGAATCCGTATTCACGTGACGCAAGTCAGTTTTAAAAATATCTTCGCTGAGTTTATCGGCATTGGTCAGATTGCCGTTATGCGCCAGCGCAATACCATAAGGTGAGTTTACGTAAAACGGCTGCGCCAGTGCCGGGCCTGAGCTGCCAGCAGTTGGATAGCGAACGTGGCCAATCCCCATGGTGCCGAGCAGACGCTGCATATGGCGGGTTCTAAACACATCCTGCACCAAGCCATTTGCTTTTTGCTGGCTCATGCGGCCATCCTGACAAGTCACCATACCGGCGGCGTCCTGCCCGCGGTGCTGCAAGATAGTCAACGCATCGTAAAGCTGCACATTCACATCGCGTTTACTCACAATACCTACAATACCGCACATAAGATTGCCTCAATAACAGTTGCCAACATTAAACTTTTTGACCGCTCTCGACACTGCCAAACAATGCCATAAGCCATTGAGTGATCTGGTCGTAAGCTGCCCTAACCCATTCTTCGCAAGCAAGAAAATGGGGAATAAATTGCGATTGTTTCCACCAATCATCCTCATTCACCGGCAAGAAACCCGGCAAGAGGATCAGCACCGCCATAACGATAATAAACGCGCGCGCAGCACCAAAAATCATTCCAAGAAGACGATCCGTACCCGATAAACCAGTGGCACGCACCAAAGCACCAATGAGATAACTCAACATGGCGCCAAGTAAGAGAGTTGCGATAAATAGCACAGCATAGGCTGTAACCAGTCGCACTGAGGGTGATTCAATTTGGTCGATTAGCAGAATTTCAAGCTGGGAGCCGAAGACCTTGGCAACCAACACTGCTGCAACCCAGATAACTAGCGAAAGAGCCTCGCGCACAAACCCGCGAATCAAACCGATCAAACAGGATAGGAAAAAAATCCCGATAATGGCCCAATCAGCCCAATTCATTCGCGCGCCCACTCCAAAATTTTGATGGGAGGTTTACAGAGGCGCGCATTCTAGCAGAGGCGCAACACAATGGCTTTAGGGTTTGAAGGGTAAAACAAGTGAATTCACTTTCAATTGCTTGTCTAATTGAGACTTAATCGCAAGTGCCTGCGCTTTATCCTGTTTTGGGCCAATAAATACACGATAAATTGTTGCATTAGCACCTGGCACAGAACGCACATAGGCCTTATGACCTTCTGCTTGCAGCTGATCACGCAATTTATTTGCCGCCACCTGGGCACTGAGACTTGCCACTTGAACTACCCAAGCATCAGGCAAACCTTGTGCGTTTAAGGGCATGGCGGGAACCGATGGCTCGATGGTAGCAACACTGGAAACGGTGGATGGTACTGACGACACAGTGGCAACCGAAGAAACTGACTGCCCATTGGCAGTCGCTTGTGTGTCAGGAGAAGCTTGCCTCGTTGGAGCTTCCTCTATTTCATCAGGTACAAACATGTTTTCGGGCGAAGGCGCAGGCTCAATACCATCAGGTTGCGCAGGCTCATTAAAATCCACTGCAGTGATACTCGGCCTGCTGGGAATGTGGGTGTTGGTATCCACTTGATATTGTTGGCGATCCTTAAAAAAGCTGGGCAAAAATAAAACGGCAATAGCTGCAAGCACTGCTGCGCCAATCAAACGATGCTTTACGGACTCTCTCACCTAAAACCTCTGCACAAGAATATAGACACAATGTACATCAAGAAGAATTATTCTGTCGCAGCTGCAAGCGCTTGCAAACCAGCAGCCACCGTATAGAAAGACCCAAAAACCAGAATACGATCACCAGAACTCGAATTTTTATAAGCAGCTTGCAAACAATCCGCAACGCTACCGGCGAATTCTATATCCACATCCAAATCGACCAAATTCTGGCGCAATTGTTCAACAGTTGCCGCACGCGGGATAAATGCCAAATCAGCAACGTACCAGGAACTGATGAGTCCCTTGAGATTTCCCAGGCTTTGGGCGCGATCCTTATCTGCCATCATTGCTACTATCCCATGGATCTTTCCGTAACTCTTTCCATTTGTTTTTGCATCAGCTTGTTTCAGGCGCTCTACAAGATAGGCAGTTGCGGCAGGATTATGAGCCACATCCAAAATGACCTGTCGGTCACGCCACGCTAATGTTTGAAAACGGCCGGGGACTCGCAGCTCAGCCACACGATGAAAAGCATCCAACGCCAACAAATCCAAACCGAGAATACATGCCACTTGCAATGCAGCAGCGATACTGGGCAATGGGAGCTGCGGAAGGGGTTGCGCGGAAAAATGCACGTCACGCCCCCACCAACTCCAGGTTGCATCGGCAGCTACCGAGTAACCGAAATCTCGCGCTATCAAACTTAACTGCGCCGAAAGATTTTGGGCATGATCCAATATGGATGCTGGTGGCGAAAAATCGGCACAAACCACTGGTCTACCCGCACGCATAATGCCGGCTTTTTCATAACCGATTGCTTCACGGCTATCACCCAGCCAATCCGTATGATCAAGTGCAATGCTGGTAATTACCGCCACATCGGCATCAATGATATTGATAGCATCCAAACGACCACCCAACCCTACTTCAAGCACCATTGCCGTTACTTGTTGGCGACGAAAAATTTCCAGCGCTGCCAAAGTGCCATATTCAAAATAGGTGAGACTGACCGGGACGGGATAATCAACAGAAGTTTGCTGACAAGCCGTATAAATAGCTTCAAACGCAGCGCAGATATCCGCATCGGCAACAGGTTTGCCATTTACGACTATGCGCTCGTTGTAATGAAGTAAATGAGGAGAAGTGTAAACACCAACAGAAAACCCCGCTGCACCAAGCAGTGCAGCAGTGGCGGTAACGCATGAGCCCTTACCATTAGTGCCCGCAACAGTGACAACCTTCGCAGCGGGTTTCAGCAATGCCATTCGTTCTGCAACACGAGTAATCCGCTCAAGCCCCAGATCAATTTCGGTTGGATGATTTTTTTCCAACCAATCCAACCAGGCAGATAGCGAATTAAATTGCATAACGACAACTAGCGAGAGGGATCAATTAAACAGCCGCTTTGCGTGTGAATTTAGCCAGCAAGGATGCCAACTTATCACGCATGTCACGACGATGAATAATCATATCGATAGCACCGTGCTCCAGCAAAAATTCGGCGCGCTGGAAGCCCTTAGGTAATTTTTGACGAATTGTTTGCTCGATGATACTCGGGCCAGCAAAACCAGCACGCGAGCCCGGTTCACAAATATTCAAATCGCCGAGCAATGCCAAACTCGCTGAAACACCGCCATATACCGGATCAGTCATGACTGAAATGTAAGGAGTTCCCTGCATTTTCAAACGTTCAATAACCGCGCTGGTTTTCGCCATTTGCATCAGCGAAATCAGCGCTTCCTGCATACGCGCACCGCCAGTGGCGGAGAAGCAAACAAACGGAATATTTTCTTTCAGTGCAATAGTTGCTGCACGAGTAAAACGCTCACCTACAACATACCCCATTGAACCGCCGTGAAATGCAAACTCAAATGCGACTGCCACAACCGGCATACCTTTTAATTCGCCACGCATAGCAACAAGCGCATCTTTTTCGCCTGTTTCTTTTTGCGCCGCGGTCAAACGGTCTTTATATTTCTTAATATCTTTAAATTTCAAACGATCGATAGGTTCAACTTCCGTCGCCAACTCCTGACGATTTTGCGGATCCAAAAACATATTCAATCGCGACCGCGCACCAACACGCATGTGATGATCACACTTGGGGCAAACATCAAGTGTTTTTTCCAGTTCAGGTTTATATAAAACCGCATCGCACTTAACACACTTCTCCCACAAACCTTCAGGCACTTTGTTGCTGCGCTTGGTATCGGTGCGGGAAACGCTTGGAATAATTTTATCTAACCAACTCATGGTTGCTTCTCTGTACTCGATGTCAATTTAGTTGATTGGTGTTACCCGCATGCGAGCCACCCGGAGTTTTTACTATCAAACCGAATCTATAGCTGCGCGAATACTGCCAACAATATCACCTACTGCAGCAGCGATTTCACCGGCATTTTTATCAGCCATCTTGCCCATTTTTTCAACCAGCACACTACCGACGACGACACCATCAGCAAGCACAGCAACAGCTTTTGCGGTCTCCGGGTCTTTAATACCAAATCCCACACAAACAGGTAAGTTAGTTAGCTGGCCAAAACCAGCCAGTTTTTCTTTCACTGCATTTACATCCAAGTGACCCGCACCAGTTACACCCTTCAGGGAAACGTAGTAAAGAAAACCACTCGCGTAGGCTGCAATTTTCTGTGCACGCTCAAGCGTAGTTGTTGGCGCCAACAGGAAGATATTATCCAGGCCTTGGGCATCCAGCTCACCTTTCAATACGGTAACTTCTTCAGGCGGAAGATCCACCGTCAGCAAGCCATCAACACCAGCTGCTGCTGCCGCTTTTGCAAACTCTGCATAACCAAAGCGCTCGACCGGGTTAGCGTAGCCCATCAACACAACCGGTGTTGTGTTATTGGTCGCGCGGAATTGTTTCACTACTTCCAATGTGCCCCGCAAACTGATGTTGTGTTCAAGGGCACGCTCATGGCCTTTTTGAATCACCGGGCCTTCAGCCATAGGGTCAGAAAAAGGAACGCCCAACTCAATAACATCAACGCCCTGCTCTACCAATGCATGAAGGGTTGGCAAGGTTGCTTCGGGATATGGATCGCCATTCACTACATAGGCAACTAAGATTTTTTTGCCCGCGGTTTTGGCTTGGCTCAAATGCTGGGAAATACGACTCATCGACAATTCCTGATCTTATCTTCCGCTAATTAAAGCGGCATTTTTAAATAGTTTGTTAGCGCTTTGAATTAAACGGTGATGCCATCCAATCCAGCGACAGTCAAAATATCTTTATCACCGCGACCAGAAAGGTTAGCGATAATGATTTGGTCTTTACTCATAGTCGGCGCCAGTTTTTCTACATAAGCCAATGCATGACTGGATTCCAACGCTGGCATGATACCTTCTGTTTTAGTCACCTTGCGAAAAGCAGCCAAGGCTTCATCGTCATTGATCGCCACGTAGTTGACACGACCAATGTCTTTTAACCAGGAATGCTCAGGGCCTACACCGGGATAGTCCAAACCAGCTGAAACAGAATGCGTTTCAATAATCTGGCCGTTTTCGTCCTCCATCAAATAAGTACGATTGCCATGCAACACACCAGGAATACCTTTATTCAACGGGGCCGCATGTTTACCAGTTTCAACACCCAAACCACCTGCTTCTACGCCATACATTTTCACCGCTTCATCGGTGAGGAATGGGTGGAATAAACCTATAGCATTGGAACCGCCACCTACACACGCGACCAGCGCATCCGGTAGGCGCCCTGCCTGCTCTAAACATTGGCGACGGGCTTCGCGCCCGATAATCGATTGGAAATCACGCACCAATTGCGGATATGGATGGGGACCAGCAACAGTACCAATAATGTAAAAGGTATCATCGACATTAGTTGCCCAGTCGCGCATAGCTTCATTCATTGCATCTTTCAACGTGCGAGAACCTGAGGTCACCGGGAATACTTCGGCACCCAATAATTTCATACGGTAAACATTCAGAGCCTGACGCTTAACATCTTCGGCTCCCATGTAAACGCGACATTTCAATCCTAAACGCGCCGCTACCGTTGCTGTTGCAACCCCATGCTGACCAGCACCAGTCTCGGCGATAACGCGGGTTTTACCCGTGAACTTCGCCAGTAGCGCTTGGCCAATCGTATTATTTACCTTGTGCGCGCCAGTGTGATTCAGATCTTCACGCTTCAGATAAATCTGTGCGCCACCCAGCTCCCGGGTCCAGCGCTCGGCAAGATAAAGCGGTGAAGGACGGCCAACGTAGTGCGCCATATCCTTATCAAACTCTGCTTGAAATCCTGGATCATCTTTCAAGTTGGAATAAATGGACTGAAGCTCATCGAGCGCATATATCAATGTCTCGGAAACGAAGCGGCCACCGTAAGGACCAAAGTGACCTTCCTCATTGGGGAAAGCGCTGTAATCAATAGCTGAAAACTGCTCAGTGTTGCTCACTATTTAATCACCTGTAAGAAGCCGACACAAAACTGCATTTATGACGCAGCAAGTCGCGCATTATTGATAAAAGAGGTTATTTTGCCATGATCTTTTTTACCGGGTGCCGATTCTACACCACCGCTCACGTCAACCCCATAGACTTGGGTCGTCAGGATCGCCTCGGTAATATTGGCGGACGTTAATCCTCCAGCCAGAACCAATGGTTTGGTTGAAAATCTCGGCACGCGTGCCCAATCGAATGTTTCGCCTGTTCCCCCCGGCACTCCCGGGCGGTAGGCATCCAACAGAATGCCGGAAGCGGTGGGATATTCGGCTATAGCCGCCGCTATATCCAACTCCGGCCGCATCCGAATTGCTTTCATATAAGGCCGAGCAAAAGATTCGCAATATGCAGGCGACTCATCACCATGAAATTGCAAGAGCTGCAATGGTACTTGCCTTAAGACCGCATTCACAAATGCAGGATCAGCATCTACAAACAATCCGGTAACAACAGTAAACGGTCCTGCCGCCAAAGCAATGGCGCGCGCCTGTTCAATATTCACCGCGCGCGGGCTGGCCGCATAAAACACAAGGCCCAGCGCTTCCGCGCCAGCATCAACGACGGCATGGGCATCTTCGACACTGGTAATACCGCAGATTTTAATTCGCGCTCTGGACAAGCTCGGACTCTCCACTGGCTATTTGCGAACAACTAAAATGAGGAACCTGGCAAAAAATAAGGCGGGGATATTAACAGAATTAACTATGAAAAACCGCAAACCGAGGGCTTTTGATTTCGCCATCAAGATGCAAATCCACCCAGAGGCTCAGTAAAAAATAGCGGTCCAGGCATGCAGGACGGCAAACCAAAATGAGCGGGGTAATCAACTCCAACCAAATAGAGCCCAAAGGGCTTGGCAGTCACACCGCCTGCACTGCGGTTGCGCGCAGCCAACACCTCAGCGACCCATTCCGCCGGCTTATCACCTGCCCCAACCGTCATCAGCACCCCAACTATATTGCGCACCATATGATGCAAGAAAGCATTGGCCTGCACTTCCAGAATGATCAAATCCCCGCGACGCATCAGGTGCAAATATTCAATCTGCCGCACCGGGCTCTTTGCCTGGCACTGAGTTGCACGAAACGATGTGAAGTCATGCCGGCCAACCAAATACGCAGCTGCAACGCGCATTGCATCCACATCCAGCGGTCGCGACGACCATGTCACTTGGTCATGCAATAACCCGGAAGGTGTTTTGGCATCAGTTAATAGATAGCGGTATGTACGATTAAGCGCGCTGAATCGGGCATGGAACTGCGGAACAACTTCCCGCACCCAACGCACCGAAATTGAATCAGGCAAATGCGGGCGAGTACCACGCAGCCAGGCTTTTTCAGGGCGAATGGCAAGCGTATCAAAATGGATCACCTGATTGGTACCGTGAACACCGGCATCTGTTCTTCCCGCACACACCAAACTGATAGGCTCATCAGCCACGATAGATAAGGCTTTTTCCAAAGCCTGTTGCACCGTTCTTACACCATTTGGTTGCACCTGAAAGCCGTGATAATCCGTACCCTTATATTCGACACCCAAAGCGATGCGATGCATCCCCTCCGGCCAAATCGTATCCCCAACCACTTCACCATTGCGCGCATAGGGCTTGGAGCCGGGAATGTAATTTTCACTCATGAAGATAAACCGTATAGAAAGCTAATTGCACAAAATAAAAAAGCCTTGCACCGGGAGTGCAAGGCTTCTGCGACCAGAAGGAACTTAGCCTATGCGGCCAAGCAGCTCACTTGCTTCTTTACGCTGCTCGTCATTCCCTTCACCCAATACTTCGGAAAGGATGTCCTTCGCGCCCTCGCTATCTCCCATATCAATATAGGCCCGTGCCAAATCAAGTTTGGTAGCGGCCTCATCTGCATCTGCGAGGAAATCCAATTCAGCATCCATATCGTCGTCTGACAAGTCTGCCAATGCAGCTTCATCGCTGGAATATTCATTCAAGTCGATGTCATCTGATTCACCTGAAAAATCTGACAACGCCTGGGCAAACAAATCTTCATCATGCTCTTCTTGGGCATTTTCCTGAACCTGCTCATCCGCAAGCGACACAGAGGCTTCTGGTTGCGATGCAAACTCATTCTGGAACTCTAAATCAGTTAAATCATCGTCAATCGTAAAGTCAGTATCAGCAATCTCAGCCGGCTCGCTTAACTCATTAAGTTCGTTTTCTAATGCAGCAAAGCCATTATCAACCGGGGTTTCAGCACCGGCAAAATCAAAACTGCCGCTAGAGAGAGAATTGCTATCCTCAACATTGAAATCCGTTAACTCATCATCCAATGCAAAATTCAATGGTGCAGCTGACTCATCCAAATCATCTGTCAAATTGAGGTTAGAGGCAGTGACATCTTCCTGAGCAGATTCCAAATCAGAGAAATCAAGATCGTCAGTTACAACGTCATTCTCCGTATCCAGCGCAAATTCATTTGCAGCCACATCAACCGGTGAATTGTTTTCAGCCAGCAAATCCTCATCAAAATCGACATCCAGGCTTTCCATCTCATGATCGAGAGCCGCCAAGTCAACGTCATCGACATTCATGTCCAGATTAAAATCATCAGCTGCTACATCAAGTGACCCAGGCGCATCCATCACCAATTCATGCGATGGCAACTCGTCCTGTTCCAGCTCCTGCTCCAAATCCCCAAGGTCAAGATCATCATCCAAATTAAAATCGAAGTTTTCTTCAACTGAAGAAGCATTTACCTCAACATCCTCTGGAAGAATATCGGATTCCATATTGTCGAGGGCCAAAGACAGCTCGGACAAATCATCAGTTTCAGACGCACCTGAGGCTAGATCATCACCAAAATCCAACTCGAATTCGTTTGCAGTGCTTGACGACGAATCTTCTGACATTGCAGCGAGATTAGTTTCGTCATCATCCAGATCAAGATTGAAATCAAAGTTGGTCGGCTCATTTGTTTCAACCTGTGCAGGTGTCTCATCGTTAAGGTCGAAATCGTCCAACGAAAATTGATCCGCGTTTGTATCAGCAAAGTCGTTCGAGGACGATGCCACAGGATCAAACTCTCCAGCGCCTGATATACCCTCACGCAGCTCTGACGCACGCGCCAGTAGAGCCCCACCGGCCAGAGGTAGCAAAGCCGCATAATGCTTATCAAACGCGGGGCCGTTTTGCTGCTGGGAATAAACCTCAAGCAACTTCATACGGATATCGGTCGAATCCGGATCTTTTTGTAAAGCATTGAGGAGCATTTCCTCTGCTTGATCAAGTTTGCCGTAGGCGATGTAGATATCCGCCTCTCCAACCACGTCCCCGGTTTCGGCAACAGCCGACGTCTCGCTGTCTTCATCAAATAGCGACGCTTCATTTATGTCATTGAAACTGTCCGCTTCAGTGGCCGACTCCTCTTGCTGCACCAAGGAATCATCTACTGCGAATACATCTTCCTGCTCCTCTGCCGCCTGCTCCTCTGCTTGCTTGCGACGGCGGTAGGCAAAATAACCCGCACCAGCCAAACCAAGCACGCCCAAACCTATCCAGGGGGCATGTTCTATAGCGTGATCAGCCAAGGTTGGCTGAGGTCTTATCGGAGCAACAACTTTTTTAGGTGGTGTTGGCTGCGCAGGCGTCGCCGCTGCCGCAACACTCGAGGCGGCAGCTTCAGAACTAGCCGCCACAGTCGCTTCAGAACTAGCGGTTACAGCTGCCTCAGAACTAGTAACGCCAGTCAACTCAGCGGCGGGCTCAGGCGTTGGAGTCAGCGGCACAGGCGCTTCCGCAGCTGGCTGAGTTTGCCCTGCGGTTACTTGCATGGCCCGCAATTTCTCATTACTAACTTCAACCAAACTCTCCATAGTCTGGATTTGAGCCTCGAGGTCCTTTATGCGAGAACCCAACTCTGTATTTTCTGCCTTGGATTTATCCAGCTCCTCCAAAGTCGCTGCAAGTTCCGATTCCAGAGACCTGCCAGCGCCATCATTAGCGCCACTCCCCTGACCAGTACCAGTACTGCCCGATGTGGGAGCCGCCAGCTTCACACGGCCACTTGCCGCTGCGGATTCATTTGAGGCCTGACTGGTACGACGAGATGCATTCAACTGGGCGCCGAAATCCGAATCACCCGATGCCTGCGCAAATTGACTAACTGCTTCCGATTTACCGAGCGATTTCATTTCACTCGCATCAGGAACCCGCAATACCTGACCGCGACGCAACCTATTGATATTGCCATTAATAAAAGCTTCAGGATTCGCGCGATAGAGAGCCATCATGCTTTGATGCACAGACACACTGGAATCAGGACGTGCGCGCAAGGCAATTTCCCATAACGTATCGTTACTGCGGACCTCATATTGGTCGCCACTTAGACTTGGCTGACGAGCTGTCGAGGCCTGACGGGCTCCATTGGAGCTGCCAGTGCTTGCAGTTGCAGGACGAGGTGTGGCGGCCGTGGTTTTTGGTCTTTGTGCAGGCGAAGTCGTGACTGCGGTTTGTACTGCCTGAGTAGAACCGCCTTCATCAAAGGTAGGCAAATCCATCAACAGCGTGTATTCACGAAGCAGACGACCGGCAGTCCAACGCGCTTCAATCAGGAAATTCAGGTAGGGTTCGCGCACGGGACTGCGGGAGGTGATTACCACCTTGGGGCCATCTGCAGCCTGAAGATCGACCTGAAACTGGAATTCAGTGTAAAAGAACAAGCGATCTACGCCATTGCGTTCGAAATCAGCAGGAGACGCCAAAGCAACTAAAATTTGCTCCGCCGTAAGATCACGCGTATCAAGTAGCTTGACCTCAGCCTCTAATGGCTGGTTTAGCGTTGACTTGAGTTTAACCTCACCTAACCCCAAAGCACTGGCATAAGGTGACAGCACAAGAGAAGTAAGACCACAGGCTAAAACCAACTGACGAAGACGCATAGCGCTATCCTTTTATTATTCCACGGCTTAATTAAACATGATTAGCCAGATATTTTAGTTGATTAACACAGCTTGATAAGCACTTGAGAAGCTGTGCCGGTGAGGTAGAAAACCTCGAATGAATCTTCAGTATCGTTCGTAAGTATTCATTATAAATAGGTTTTTATCAATACTCGGGGTCTTGACAAGAACCAAACAAAGCCGATTTTTTACTGGTTTTCTAAAGCGTCTTGGCAAAAATGTGAAAAACAACTGACATTTAAATCATTATCCCCCCTACAAATGGTTATAAGAAACAAAAACCCCAAGGTTGCCTCCAACCTTGGGGTTTGTTTTTATGCCGAAGCCACGCAGCAAAAAAAAAAAATGCTTATTTTGCGCCTTTAAGGATACGCAACATGCGACGCAGTGGCTCAGCGGCTCCCCACAACAATTGATCACCAATTACGAATGCGGAGATGTACTCAGGCCCCATATTGAGCTTGCGAACTCGGCCAACACCAATTTTGAGACCACCAGTGATAGAAGCTGGCGTCAGCTCCTGCTCAGTGATCGCACGGTCATTTGGCACAAACTTCACCCAATCATTTCCAGACTTGATAATCGATTCAATCTCTGCAAGTGGAAGATCTTTTTTGAGCTTGATAGTCAACGCTAAACTGTGACAGCGCATAGCACCAATGCGAACACACAAACCATCGACAGGAATAGTCTCGGTGTTACCCAGAATTTTGTTAACCTCGGCCTGCCCCTTCCACTCTTCTTTGGATTGGCCGTTGTCCAATTGCTTGTCAATCCAGGGGATCAAGCCACCAGCCAAAGGAGCAGGGAAAAATTCGCGCGGCACATCATTGCGAATGGTGTTAGCCACCTTTCTATCGATATCCAAAATGGCAGACGCCGGTGTTGCCAATTCGTCAGCAACGGCACTGTGGATTACACCCATGCCTTTCAACAGCTCGCGCATGTGATTAGCACCACCGCCCGAAGCTGCCTGATAAGTCATAGAGCTAACCCAATCCACCAGACCGGCATGGAACAAACCACCCATGCCCATCAACATAATGGAGTTGGTGCAATTACCGCCGATGAAATTCTTAATACCTTTCTTTAATGCTGCGTCTATAACGCCCTGATTAACCGGGTCAAGGATAATAACGGCATCATCTTCCATACGCAGACTGGAAGCTGCATCGATCCAGTAGCCATTCCAGCCAGACGAACGCAGTTTCGGGAAAATTTCATTAGTGTAATCGCCGCCTTGACAGGTCACGATTACATCAAGTTGTTTCAGGTCATCCACAGAATAGGCATCTTTCAATGCGGGCAAACCAGCGGCAACCGCTGGCGCAGCACCACCTACGTTAGAGGTGGTGAAAAACACTGGCTCGATATCGGCAAAATCATTTTCTGATTGCATACGCTCCATCAATACGGAGCCCACCATACCGCGCCAACCTACAAAACCTACTTTCATCTCAGTCTCTCTAATTAACAATTCACAAACTAATGATTAGGCCAGCGCTGCAACAACAGCATCGCCCATTTGCGAGGTAGATACTTTGGTCTTACCTTCCGTATAAATGTCTGCGGTGCGATAACCTTGGTCCAACACCTTGCCGACTGCAACCTCGATTGCATCCGCAACCTGAGGATAACCGAGCGAATAACGCAGCATCATGGATACCGACAAAATAGTCGCAAGCGGGTTAGCAATACCCTGCCCGGCGATATCCGGCGCAGAACCATGGCACGGCTCGTACATGCCGCGACCGTCTTTATCCAGAGACGCCGATGGCAACATACCGATTGAACCCGTCAACATGGCAGCAGCGTCGGACAAAATATCACCAAACATGTTGCCAGTCACCAACACATCAAACTGTTTCGGTGCGCGCACCAATTGCATAGCCGCGTTATCAACATACATATGCGACAACTCGACATCCGGATACTCTTTATGCAGAGTATCCATCACTTCGCGCCACAACATAGTCGCCTCAAGCACATTCGCCTTATCGACCGAGCAAACTTTGCCATTGCGTTTGCGCGCCATTTC
>DATIGS010000122.1:0-11047 GCA_035481425.1 Cellvibrio sp.
CTCACATCCACCGATTCCTGCACATGATCCACTCGCCGGTCGGTTGATGTGAGTTCAATTTCCAAACGCGGATGGCGCTGGTTAAACGCGGGAATCAACGGCGCCAATACATGGCGACTAAAAGCGGCAGTAGAGGCGATGCATAAACGCCCCTGCAACTCCTGCTGCACATCTGTCACCGCTGAACGCGCCAACTCCAATTCGTGGATCAGTAGCGCCACCTTGTCGTAATAGACTTTTCCCGCGTCTGTCACTGCGAGGCTGCGCGTAGTACGCGTCAACAAGCGCACCCCAAGGTACGACTCCAATCGCGCGATATTCTGACTGGTCGCCGCCGCACTAATCCCCACCCGCCGCGCCGCAGCCGCAATACTGCCGCCCTCTACCGCCCGCACAAAACACTCGATACCACGCAGGGTGTCCATAGCTTTCGCTTCCGAATCTAAAAAATTAATTAATAAGGTTTACTTAATACAATATGTGCCTGCTCAACTCGTTCCTACGTCCCGACCGAACAGCATCAAAAATAAAATGTGTCCGGCAGCTAAAGACAGCAGCCACCAGTAGCTCACATCTTCGAACCAGAACAGATATGCCAGCCCAAAATGCGCGCAGAGCAAACTGATCCAACTCACACGCGCAATCCAACCCAGATATTGATGATGTGACCGTATAAAATTGTGTAGCCCAAAACCCCAAGGCAGCAATGTCCAGAAAATGCCAATGATCAAAATTAAAACTACTGCAATCGCTTGAATTGTTTGCATCACATATTCACTTTGATAATTTTCAATTTTCAATTTTTATTTGATTTACTAAACCAGAATTTTCCGCACTTAAGCTGCTCGCAGATTATGAATTCTGCAATCCCTTCGTTTTCCTGTCGCGCTTCACCAGAACTATCCACATTAGAACCGAAGTAGATAGTATTAGTAAGCTTTGCTTAATACAGCAAGTGCCGCCACCCAACTACCGTACAATTCGTCCTCCCCCTAAAGTGCACCCCAGAGCAGCTACGAATGGCTGCATTTACAGGTCAGATCGGGAGATATACATGCAAGATTCCATGTTTCAAACCAGCAGCAGAAAATTACCGCCCAAATACATGCCCATTGTGTTTGCGTTTTATATGTCGCTGATCATGGCGTTTTTGATGTCGTTGATTATCGTGGCGGCCAATAGCGGGGTTGCTGACCATTATCTGGAGCAAGTGTTGCACGCCTACCGTATTGCGATGCCCTCGGCCTTTGTGTGTATTTTGATCGTGCGCCCACTGGTGATGCGGCTGGTGAAACATACCGTAAAAATTTAACCCATCGCAGAGTCAAATCAGCTAGTCTTGGCCCATTAGCGACACAGAGTTATCAACAATCGTGTAGAAACCACGTGTATCCAATGGGAGTGAACAACGATGAAAACCGCATTAATTACCGGTGCAAATCGCGGCATAGGGCTGGCGTTATGCAAAACCTATATTGCCCAGGGCTGGAAAGTGATTGGCGTATGCCGCACTGCATCGCCAGAGCTGACCGAATCCGGCGCGCGCGTGATTGCGGGCGTCGATGTGAGCGATGCGCAGGCGCTTGCGCAATTGGCCGATACCCTTGGTGGCAAATCCATCGATTTGCTGATCAACAATGCCGGTATCTTCCTGAACGAGACCCTGGGCAAGATTGATTACGACAATATCCAGCAACAATTCCTGATCAATGCCGAAGCGCCGCTGCGCGTAACCGAGGCCCTGCTCGGCAATTTGAATACAGGTGCAAAAATCGCCTTTATTACCAGCCGCATGGGTTCGATTGCAGATAACGGCTCGGGCGGCTACTACGGTTACCGCATGTCCAAAGCTGCGCTTAATGCTGCGGCTATGTCGCTGGCGCGCGATTTAAAACCGCGTGGCATCGCCGTGGCGATACTGCACCCGGGCTTTGTGCAAACGGCGATGGTGAATTTTGGTGGCGATATTTCTGCGGATGAATCCGCGCAGCGCCTGCGTCAGCGCATTGAAGGCTTAACGCTGGACAACAGCGGCACCTTTTGGCACTCCAATGGCGATGTGTTGCCCTGGTAGAAATCGCGCTAAAGAACCACGCCATAGAACCGCGCTGTAAAACCACATCATTAGCTCTTTTTTCCGCAATTATCTCCCCCTCGCGGCTCACCCCATGAGCCGCGCTTGCGCTACACTGGCAACCGCTATTCCTCGCTTTCTACTCGGAAAAAAATTATGAGAAAACTTCGCTGGGGGGTGCTTAGCACCGCGAAAATCGGCCGCGAAAAAGTCATCCCTGCACTGCAAAAATCCACCCATAATCATGTACTCGCCATTTGTTCGCGCGATGCACAAAGTGCGCGCACAGTAGCCGATGGCTTGGACATTGAGCGGGCTTACGGTACATATGAAGAACTGCTGGCTGACCCCGATGTTGATGCCATCTATAACCCGCTGCCCAACCACCTGCATGTGGATTGGTCGATCAAAGCGCTGCAAGCAGGCAAACATGTGCTCTGCGAAAAACCACTGGGGCTGAATACGGCCGACGCGCAGCGGTTGGTCGATGCCGCAAATGCACATCCCCAACTCAAGGTGATGGAGGCATTTATGTATCGCTTTCATCCGCAGTGGCAACTCGCCAAACAATTGGTTGATGAAGGGCGCATCGGCAAGCTCTATGCAGTGCACTCGCATTTTTCTTACAACAACCGCGAACCAAACAATATTCGCAATAAAGCGGATTGGGGCGGCGGCGCGCTGCTGGATATCGGCTGTTATTCAATTTCCTTATCGCGCTGGTTATTCAACGAAGAACCTACGCAGGTACTCGGCCACATCACGCCTTTGCCCGGTGAAGAAGTGGATTGCCTCACCTCCGCCATTATGGAATTTTCTGCCGGTAGCGCGAGCTTCACCGCCGCCACCAAAGTGGAGCCAATACAATATGCAGAGGCCATCGGTGATGAAGGCAGTCTGTATATCGAGCGCCCGTTCTATAACGACAGCAGCGAGCCAGTGCAACGTGTTCGCATCACCCGCAGTCGCGTGCAGGAAATTATTGAAGTGCCCGATCACAATCACTACGGCGCAATGGGCGATGCATTTGCACTCAGTATTTTCAATAACAGCCCGGTACCCACACCGCTGTCAGATGCCATTAGTAATATGCGCGTAGTCGATGCGATTTTTAACAGCGCGGCCGAACGCAAATGGGTTTCGCTGTAACAGCGAAACCTTGCTTTAACAGCTACAACAACAGAAAAACACTACAGCAACAGAAAAAACACTACAGCAAATAGCAATAAAAAGAAGCACGGCTATTTTTAACGTGTACCGTATTTTGGAGAGAATGCGTGGCAGATTTTTTTAGCAACATGCGCTGGTTAGCCGGTGTAGCAACCATTGGCTTATTAATCGGAGTAAGCAGTACTAACGCAGATGAGATGGATGCAAAAATCCAACGCATCGCGCCGCCACTGCAAACCCTGGTTAAAGCGGTTAAACCTGGCAGTGTTGGCGAAGCACAAGTGCTGCTGCGCAAAACCCAAGTGCATATTGACGAAAAACTCATGAGCCATGCCACATCCTATGTAGCGGTTTACATTAATAGCGATGAAGCGGTTCGCGACTACAGCCAGATCAGCATCAGCTTCAATAGTTTTTATGAAGACATAGCACTTGAGTTCGCCAATGTGCGCACGCCCGATGGCAAGATGGACAGCATCAAAGCCGACGCCACGCAAATCCAAAGCCCGACTGACGAAAATTTTTATCACGACCGCAAAGAATTATTATTTTCGCTGCCGAATGTACGCAAAGGTTCGGTAATCGAATTCCAATATCGCTACACCGATATTAAAAAAATGGTGCCCAACCAGTGGTTCGATAGTTTTAGTTTCCATTGGTGGGAGGACCGCGCGGCGGGACAAGGGTCGCGCGCCGACAGCATCCTGACCAGCGAATTGCAAATCACCGCGCCGGCGGCAATCAAACTCACCAGCAATGACACCAATCGTTTTCAAATTGCGCAGCAGCGTAGCGTTAAGGGTTCACAGCAAGTCGTCACCTGGACGGGAAAAAATCTTCCCAAAATTGAATTGCAAAATTCCATGACGCGCGAACATAACTACGCACCCTACTTACGCGTGGCCACTACGGCAAACTGGAATGATGTCGCGCGCTGGGCTGATAGTTTGGTCGAGCCACATTTGGTAAGCGATGACAAACTCAATGCCTTAATTGCCGAAATTAAAAAAACCGCGCTTACTCCAGAACAAAAAACCAAAGCAGTTTACCGCGCGATCCAGGATCGGGTGCGCTATGTGTTTGCCCACGTAGGGCGCGGTGGTTATGAGCCACACGATGCCGCCGAAGTACTCCGAAATGGTTACGGCGATTGCAAAGACCAAACGGTGTTAGCAGTGATGTTATTGCGCGAACTCGGCATAGCGGCAGACCCGGCATTGATTGTTACCCGTGGGCGCGGCATACCGGACATGCAAGTACCGGGCGTCAGTTTTGATCACATGATTGTGCATATCCCCGCGCAAAATGGTTTGCAGGAAATCTGGATGGACACCACCGGCGAAACCAGTTTGTATCCCGGTTTTTCCGTAGGCATTGAAGGGCAACCAGCATTAGTTGTGAATAATAAAACGCAAAACATCAGCGTGCTTCCCACACTGCCAGCAAAAGAGCATTTCGCCGATCTGGAATTAGTATTTGATAAATTTTCCGGCCGCGATGCCCAAGCCAGTGTCAAATTAAACTTTGGTGGTTTGTACGAGCAGCGCCTGCGCAGCATGTGGCAGTACTCCAGCGAGCGCGATAAATATTTCCGCGAGCTTATCGGCCAAATTTACAATGCCGCCGAGGTCACCGAATTAACCGCGAGCAATGCCGACAATTTGTGGGCCCCCTTTACCATCAGCGGTCGCTTTGCTTTTACCAATGTGTGGGGCGGACAAAAGGAACCCATCAATTACAGTTTTAGCGTTACCCAGCTCACCAATTTATTTGCCGATTTGCGCAATCTGCATACCGCACAAGACCGCAAACAACCTTATGTAGTCGATCCCGGATACACATTGCGTGCACGCATTGTATTTACCAGCCCTGATACCAACCATCATGTGCGCCTAAAAACCCAGGGCGAAAATATCGACAATGCCTATTACACATTGTCTCAATCGGGCCATCAGGAAAATGATCGCTACATAGTCAACCTGGAGCTCACCGTCAAACCGGCGAATATTGCCCTCAAGGACTATGCGGACTTTTATAAAAAAACCAACGAGCTAATTGAATCCAATGATTGGACGCTGAGTTATGAATACAACAAAACGGCAGCCGAACTCATCGCATTGGAAAGCACTGGAAAAACCGATATTGTAAGCCTGATCGCCCTGACCAAATTGCATATTAAAAATGGTGCCTATGAAAAATCCCTGGTCACTGCCCAACAAGCGGTAAAAGCAGCCCCCCAAAAAGCGGAAGCCTATTATGTGTTAGGGCTCGCGCAAGGCTATAACCAATTGTTACCGGAGTCCGATGCATCCTTTAAAAAAGCTGAAGCCCTGGGCTATAAACTCTAGGGCTAATGCGATGATTTTTTCACAACGACTATCGCACATTTCCCGCGCAATCAGCGTAGGCCTGTTGGCGCTAATGCTGCTATTGGTAAATGGCTGCACGCAACAGCCATATAAAACACCATCGACTGCCGCTGACATTTCTTCGAAAGATAAGCGTGCAGAAATTGCAGCACTCGAACAAGAAATTGAACAATCACCTGGCAACGCCGAGCTTTACTACAAACTGGGGCTCGCCCATCTCATACAGGATGAAAAAAACAAATCGCCGCGCGACCGCGAATTGGCAATAAAAAATTTTCGCAAAGTGCTGACGCTGGTTCCTGGCAATCCCGCCACACTTAAATTGCTCTACAATATTTATTATGAAGACGTGGTTGCAGGTGATAAAAAAGCATTTGCCAGTGCCACTACCATTTTCAACCAACTTTCAAGCGCGAATCAGGCCGAAGTTAATGCACCATCATTAGGCATTTTTCTGCATCGCTATCTAGCCCAAAAGGAATCCGGCAAAAAAAATCTCCCTGAACTTTATAGCGCCCTGCTGGCAGCGATACACGAGCAACCCGGTAACGACAAGGCTTATATCCAACTCGCCAAAATGTATCGCGAAGAAAATTACTACCCGCTTGCATTGGCCACCTTGAAACTGGGCGCAGAACAAATTACTGACTCAGGGGAATTATACGAAGCCATCGCCAACACCTATGAGGCTCGCGCCGAAGCCAGCGGCTGCAATTACGAGCAGACGGATTATCTGGGTGATGCTATTCACTTTTACCAGCAAGCCGTTCCGCTTTCATCCGATAGTGCAGAATTACATTACGCATTGGCACGCTTGTACCTGGATAAAAATATGTACCAGTTGGCGCTGCATGAAGCCGGAATTTTGGTGGAGCAGGAACCTACCCCCGAAAATATTGCGTTCAGTGCGCAAAATTATTCCATATTAGGAAAAGAGAAAGCTGCACACCAATTGTTGGAGCAAGCCAAAGCACAAGGGCTGAGCAGCAGTGATTCGGCCTACCATGAAATTTACATGAACTCAGGCGAGTGGATGCAGGCAGCCAGGAGTTTTACAGACTATTTACAAGTGCAAAAAAATATTAGCGTTTATGATTTCATCAAAGCAGACATCATCAGCCAACATTCTGAGCTCGATTTCACCAGCCTCATCGCGCAAAAAAAACTGTCTTTTAACAGTGAGTGGGAAGCAGCAGTTTATGCCTACTGGACTGACAAAATGACGCGCGATCAATTCAAGCAAGCCGTCAGCAATCGCTGTGAGCGCACTGAATACTTTTTCTACTCGGGCTACCGCGATTATCGCGCCGGGAACAAAATCGCCGCCAAAGAAAATTTTTCGGCAGTGCTGCAACAGAACACATACCGCTTTATTGAGCGGCCACTAGCGCGCCACTTTTTAACAGGCCTTGGCGCAAAATGATGAGAGAGAATTATCAACTTACCTATAGGTATTACCATGCAAATGCAAACTTCAACTAGTACCCCGCGCATCGTTGTCGTCGGCGGTGGAGCGGGCGGACTTGAACTCGCAACCAAACTGGGTGACAAACTCGGCCGCAAAAAAAAGGCCGAGGTTACGCTTATCGACCGCAACACTACCCATTTATGGAAACCGCTGTTGCATGAAATCGCCGTGGGCACAATGGATGAAGATGTGGATGCGGTGAGCTATCGCGGCCACGCCAATGCGCACCATTTTTTCTTTCGCGTCGGTACTATGGTTGATCTCGACCGCGAGAAACGCGAAGTGGTATTAGCACCCATGCAAGATGAAGATGGTGTGGAATTTTTACCCTCTACACGCATTCCTTACGACTATCTGGTAATTGCGCTTGGCTCCATGTCCAACGACTTCAATACCGCAGGTGTAAAAGACAATTGCCTGTTTTTGGATGGACCAACCCAAGCGCACAAATTTCACAACAAATTACTCAATAAATTTTTGCGCATCCAACGCGTCACCGGCGCTAATGACAATGTCCGTATTGCAATTGTCGGTGCCGGCGCGACTGGTGTGGAACTCTCCGCCGAATTGCATCACGCCGTGCACGAAATTCACAACTATGGTTTTGATGCAGTTTCCAACGATCACCTGCATGTCACCCTGATTGAAGCCGGCCCGCGCATTTTGCCCGCATTGCCAGAGCGAATTTCAGCCGCAGCTCATGGCGAGCTGGTAAAAATCGGAGTGGATGTAAAACTCAACACCATGATCACCTCTGCTACTGAAGAGGGCCTGCATACCAAAGATGGTCAATTGATCAATGCCGATTTAATGGTGTGGGCTGCCGGTATTAAAGTGCCTGACTTTATGGCTAATATTGCAGGCTTGGAAACCAATCGCATTAATCAACTGCATGTGAACGAGTTTTTACAAACTACGCGTGACGCCACGATTTTTGCTATCGGTGACTGCGCCCAATTTACCAACCCCGACGGTTCACGCGTACCACCGCGCGCGCAATCTGCACACCAAATGGCAACCACCTGCTACAAGAATTTAATTGCCACGCTCAACAACAAACCTATGCAGGCATACAAATACACCGACCACGGCTCACTGATTTCCCTCGCGAGTTATTCCACTGTCGGCAATTTGATGGGCAACCTGAGCAAAGGCAGTATGTTCATTGAAGGCCGCTTGGCACGCATGGTTTATATTTCGTTATACCGCATGCACCAAATCGCCATCCACGGATTAGTCCGCACCGGATTGATTATGCTGGGAGGAAGATTGAATCGCTGGTTACGCCCGCGTTTGAAATTGCATTGATCTACAGCCCCACCCGCATCACATTTACCTGCCGCCCCGCCAAGCGGGTGCGGCGGATAATGTCCCAACCGCGTTTTTGATAATACTCAGTGTAATCCGTTGCCGATAACCAAAGCTCCGATAAGCCCAAGTCGTGAGCGTAGTGTTTTGCAGCGTCGATGAGAGCAGAACCTATACCTTGCTCCCGCTTTGCCTCCACCACAAATAAATTGCTTAACCAGACTGGAGCGTCGCTGGATACTTTCGGCATGCGTTCACTGCTGCGATAGGTGTAATTCACTAAACTCACGCAGCCGACCAATTCCCCGCGTTGCAATATGATCAGCGTTTTGGGTACGGCGTTTTCTTTGACGTGCAACACCAGGCGCTGCTGCCGCAGTGCCAATGTTGATTTTAATCCCTGGCGCTCGCACTCTTGATGATGCCAGCAAGCGACTTGTGCAAAAAATTCAGGATGGCTTTCCAATAATGCGATTTGTAGCTCAAGGGATTTTTTTACCGCGGGTGATTTCACAATAACAACTTAATTCATCAATGAATGTGGATGTACTCTAGTTCATCTTCCTGAACTGGGAATAAAAAACTCCCGACAGGCGGGAGTTTTTTTGCATCGGATTCGCAAAAAATAATCAGGCCTTTTTAGTTTCGCCAAACCATTTTATATCTTCACCGTGCGCTTGTTTGTCGGCGTGGTATGACGAGCGAACCAGCGGACCGCATGCTGCGTGGGTAAAACCCATTTCCTCGGCGAGCCTGGTGTACTCCTCAAACTCATCGGGATGAACATAACGCTGTACCGGCAAGTGATCTTTGGATGGCTGCAAATACTGGCCGATGGTGAGCATGTCGATATTGTGCTCACGCATGTGCTTCATCACTTCGATAATTTCTTCTTTGGTTTCGCCAAGGCCAACCATCAAACCCGATTTGGTCAACACATCGGGGCGGCGCGCCTTATATTGCTTGAGCAATTCGAGCGACCATTCGTAGTTGGCACCGGGGCGCGCCTGGCGGTACAAACGCGAGACGGTTTCCATGTTGTGGTTGAACACATCGGGCGCTTCTTTTTCCAGAATATCCAATGCGATTTCCATGCGGCCGCGGAAGTCCGGTACCAATACTTCCACTTGCAATTTCGGGCTGAGCGCACGCGCCTCGCGGATACAGTCGGCAAAATGTTGTGCACCGCCATCACGCAAGTCATCGCGGTCTACCGAAGTGATCACCACGTATTTCAAACGCATTTCGGCAATCGCTTCAGCGAGTTTGCGCGGTTCCTGTTCGTCGAGCGGATTAGGTTTACCGTGGCCAACATCGCAGAAGGGGCAGCGACGGGTACAAATATCGCCCATGATCATAAAGGTCGCCGTGCCACCGCTAAAACATTCGCCGAGGTTCGGGCAGTTGGCTTCTTCGCACACCGACGACAACTTGTTTTTGCGCAGGATGGACTTAATGCGTTCGACCTCTGGCGATGCAGGAATGCGCACACGAATCCAGTCGGGCTTACGCGGGATATCGTCGCGATCGCTGGCAATTACTTTGACCGGGATGCGTTCAACCTTGTCGGCATCGCGCAGTTTTTCGCCCTGCTTGTAGCGCTCGGTGCGTTTGACCGGTTGCAGCTCGGGGACAAAGGTAGATACGGGTGGCAGATCAGACATAAGAAGCTCTTTGCTTTTTCGACCTCATTTGAGGCACAGAAGGAGTCGGGTAAAGGGTTTTGCGACCGTGCGCCGCCATGGATGGATTTACGGCGTATCGCACAAGCCCTTGCCCGGCTCCCGACCAGATTCGATGGCGCGCATTGTACAGGTTTCATAGCCCAATTTCCGCGCAAATTCCGTAACAAGTTGGCCTTGAACCTGCGCCAATGAGGGGGGATTGGGCATAAGGACGCGGATTTGGGTCATCGCCAAGCCTTGGTATCCGCAGGGATTGATGCGCTGGAAGGGGGATAAATCCATATCCACATTCAACGCCAACCCGTGAAAGCTGCAACCGCGCCGCACGCGCAACCCCAAGGAGGCAATTTTATCGCCATTCACATATACGCCCGGCGCGTCCGGTTTGGCCGCCGATTCAATGCCGTAATACGCCAAAGTCGCGACTATAGTTTGCTCGATGCGCGTAACCAGTTCGCGCACACCTATATTCAAGCGGCGCAAATCCAATAATGGATAGGCCACCAGCTGGCCGGGGCCGTGGTAAGTCACCTGCCCACCGCGATCCGTCTGCACCACCGGAATATCACCAGGGAATAACAGATGCTCTGCCTTGCCCGCCTGCCCTTGGGTAAACACCGGGGGATGCTCCACCAACCAGAGTTGATCGGGAGTATCGGGCGTACGCTGGTTGGTGAAATCGCTCATCGCCTGCCAACTGGTTTGATAATCCTGCTGACCGAGGTTGATGATCTCCAAACTCAATTGGCTCAACTTACATCACCATTTTGATACTGCGGTTGAGGCGCAAATCCTCGTGGATCGCCGTTAGCTGCTCAACCCCGGTGGCGGTAATCCATACCGTCAGCGAGTTATAGCGGCCTTTACTGCTCTCTTTAATGGTGATGCGCGCCTGATCAAAACCCGGCGCATGCCGCTCCATAATCTCAACCACATAGGTATGCAGCTCAGGGCTAGCCTCACCCAGGACTTT
>DATIGS010000123.1:0-36947 GCA_035481425.1 Cellvibrio sp.
TCATCTCGCCTTTTTCGATTTGATCGACCAAGGTCAATTTAAAGGCGAGAGAATAATCGCGCTGGGTGCGTTTAATCACGGTAGTCATAACACTTTCCTCAATTGAGATTAGAAAGTGTCAACTTTATTTAGGACGGGACAAAGACAATAAAAAAGGCACCCGGAGGTGCCTTTTTTATTTGCGTGATTGCAATTAAGCAGCAGCTACAGGAGCAGCAGCTTTTGGCTTGCGACCACGTTTAGCTGGAGCGGTACCAGCTGGTTTTTTAGCAGCAGGCGCTTTTTTCGCAACTGGCTTTTTAGCAACGGCTTTTTTCACCACTGGCTTCTTAGCTACTGCTTTTTTCGCAACTGGAGCCTTTTTCACTGCTGGCTTTTTGGCAACTGCTTTTTTCGCAGCTGGCTTCTTAGCTGCAACTTTAGCTTTAGCGGCCGCTTTCTTGGCAGCAACTTTAGCTTTCAATGACGCCTTTTTGTCAGCAACTTTTTTCTTCAAAGCCAACTTTTTAGCAGCAGCTTTAGCTTTCAGCGCTGATTTTTTGGCGGCCAATTTAGCTCTAACAGAAGCTTTTTTCGCAGCTAATTTAGCTTTTACTGCCGCTTTTTTCGCAGCTAATTTAGCTTTAGCAGCGGCTTTCTTCTCAGCTACTTTGTTTTTAGCAGCAGCTTTTTTAGCTGATGCTTTCAAGCGTTTTGCAACAGCAGCTTCTGCTTTTGCAACTGCTTTGTCGTTCGCTGTTGCAAGTTTAGCAGCAGCTTTAGCAGCAGCAGCTTCTTTCTTAGCGGTAACAACTTTAGCTTTAGCAGCAGCAGCTTCTGTTTTTGCAGAGGCAACAGCAGATTTGGCTGCTGCAACAACTTTAGCAGAGCCTGGGGTTTTCTTTTTAGCAGCAGCGGCCAGTTTGCTTTGTGCGGCTTTCAGTGCTGCGGTTGCTTTTGCAGCATCTTTAACCAAACCAGCAACAGCTTTACCGGCATCAGCTGCTTGAGCTGCGCGAGCTTTTGCCAGTTGTGCTTTCAGTTGAGCCAATTGCTGTTCCAAACTTGCAACAGTATTAACGGCGGTTTGTTTACGTGCAGCCATGGTGTGCTTCCTTTATAGTTTTCGACAAGTCGATAAATGGATTAAAAGTACAACATGTATAAGTTAAAACTTTATTAAAAAAATTCAAGTTTTTTGCGTTAAATAGTCAATAAAAATGCGTTTTTTTGACAGTTTTTAGTGAAAAAATGTGTTTTCCAGAAAAATTTAGAAATTTTTCTGCGAGTTGCGATTGAAGTAAGAAAAAAGTTTGGCCTTGTTGCTGTCCATTTTTTTGACTTCATAAAGGAACGATTTTATTTGTTTACGATATTTTTCAATCTTTTTGACAATGTGTTTGAGGCCTTCATGGTCATAAAGGATTGGGTGAAAACTATTTTGGATTTGCTCTTTGGAGTTTCGGAGGGCATCAATACGCCAAGGAAAGGGTTGGCAAAATGAATAGTTTTGCTTCCGCATTAAAAACCTGATTGGACTTTTAAAGATTGAGTATTTGCTTGTAGATAATCCAATCGGGCCGGACCGACTTACCGTCATCCGGTTTCCTGATGCTAGTGAGTTGGATAAAAAATGGTTTTCATCTCGCATATGTTGATGAAATTCCAATACGCACTCCAAAAGGTAGCTTTTGTTAGAGTCGCATTGCCGCATAATGCATCGTAAATAGAGCTGTAGCCGTTTGGTTTTTTGATGTATTCGAGGGCTGGTGCAATTTCGAATAGCTTTCGGATCCTTATCTGTTGTTTTAATTTTTTGGGATTCAGAATAGTTGGCCATCAATTCCTGACTCGTAATCGTGATGCGAGTTGATTGAATGCACGATTCAGTTTGAGTAGAACTCTTGGATGACTTTTATGTCGCTGCCAAAAACGACTCCCGGTTCTGAGCCCTCATGCAAAGTAAGTTGAGTTTCATTTTCGATAAATTGGATGGCATGCGATGTTACTAAACCGTCATCGGCACTAAATCATTCCAAATTGATGGCTCGGACAGCTCAGGACGGTTTTTCATTGGTTAGATATTTTTGGTTTTTAGCTGAAAAAGTAAATCGCTGTGGGTTGATACGCGTCGCCGATAGGAGCAAACGGAATTAGTGTCGAGCACAGTGGTGAATAAGCGCTTGTCCTATTGCCGATCACATCTGGCAAAAAAGTCATTCGCTATTTATTCCGCACCTCCAAAGTCAAATTGATGGATTCAGGTGTTTAATCTGGTTTACCACCAAAGAGCTGGAAATATTGAATTGAGCTGGATTTGTTGTATCCGTGCTCCAGGGACTTATCTCGATCCGTTGGATTACCGGGGCGCTAGCGCGGATGAGCATGGTCAATTGGACGGTGAGGGGGGGGCAGAAGCGACTGTGTTTTGACGGTTATCGGTGGGTTTATAGGAATATAGGCTTGTGGTCAATAAATGAACATGGGCTATAGCTGCCCGAATATTTCACGTAAATTTCCCTGAGAGAGGCCGATAAAGGGTTGGTTTTTGCTTTGTCAAAACTGCTAGAATTGGCGTTTTACCACCCAGACTTACTATAACGTTCCAAATAACACGAGGAGTACCCACAGTGAGCCGCAGAAAAAAGAGCCGTGCTGGCGACGATACTAACGAGATTGACTTGACGCCCATGCTCGACGTGGTCTTCATTATGTTGATCTTCTTCATTGTGACTGCGTCCTTTGTGAAAGAATCGGGCATTAACCCGAATGTTCCTGAGCCAAACAACAATCCTCCGCCGGAAGACGCCGAACCTAATATTCTGGTTCGTATTTCTGACGACAACCAAATCTGGCTGTTAGAGAAAGAGGGTGAGCGCCGTGTGGATACTCGCGCAATCCGTTCAAACATTGAGCGTTTGCGTGCAGAGTTGCCGAAGGCGGCAGTTATCATCCAGGCGAGTGGACGTGCTCATACAGGAACCTATGTTGCTGTTGCTGATGCGGCCCGTGAAGCCAATGCTCCGAGCGTAGTATTGGTGCCGATGAAAGACTGATTGCGATATCGCATAAAAAACCGCTGCCTCGCAGCGGTTTTTTTATGCCTGTGATTTCGCTAAGCCAAGCTATAGCTCGTATTCGTGGCGGATGTACTTCTTGGGAAGGGAACCATGACGGCTGCGTTCGGCACTAAAATTATCATGTAGTTTGTTTTGCATAAGCTGGACAAAATCGGGTTGTTTCAAACGGATCAGGTGTCGATGGTCACCGGCCTCAATGTAAATCTCTTCTACTCCCAACAATTTCTCATCCCATATCACATCAATACCATAAGCCTCACCTAATGCCGGGATTGCGCCTTCAGCGCAGTCTTTAAATATTGCGGCGAGCTCCTCCTCATCAACAAGTTCCATGTGGCGATCAAAAATTTGGTTGAGTGTATGACGGAGAATTTTATTGCGCGTCGGCAATACGCAAAGTGTGTAATGGAAATCTTCATCGCGTAAGAGTACGCCTTTGGCAAGGCATTGATCATCGATGCGGGCTACACGTGCTGTGTTGTAAGTGCCTTCGCAGTAATCGTGTTCGAGTAGCGTGAAATTGATTTGTTTTGCTTTTAAATATTTTTCTACAGTTGCAGCAACACCCATACAAATATCTCCTGTGGCAAAAAAGCGCAGAGAAAGGGTTAATACTATTTGTCGGTTATGGCATCCATCACCAGTAGCAAATATGCGAGCAATCCATAAATAGTTAAAAGGTTAATTGATAGAGCGGTTAGCAATGAACTGTTGTTAAGTGGAGTATAGGAAGGATTCGCGTGAGCGTGCCAAGTGTTTTGGAATTAATCCCGATTTATTAGAACGCTTGGTTGTGAGGCGATGGTACGTATTTTTTGGATAGTGATGTGTCATTAATGCGCTGGCAAAAAAACAAAAAGCCGCTGTAAAAGCGGCTTTTTAGTATTGGCTTCGCAGCAAACAGGAACGAATTAGCCCAGACTGGCCAATTGTTGTTTTACCGATGCCAATTTCACGCAAGTCACAAACACTTCCATCGCGCCCACAACTTCCGGTACGGTTGGAACTGAAGGTGCGATACGGATATTGCGATCTTCAGGGTCTTTACCATAGGGATAGGTTGCGCCCGCTGGTGTTAATTTCACACCGGCTTCTGCGGCAAGACGCACAGTTTCTTTCGCGCAGTTTTTACGAGTGTCGAAAGAAACAAAGTAGCCGCCGACAGGTTTTTCCCATGCGCCCAAATCGGTGCCTTCAAATGCATTGCGCAATGCCGATAAAACGGCATCAAAACGTGGATTCAATAGTGCAGCATGTTTGCCCATGTGTGCCATCAGTGCATCTTTGGTTGGCAACAAACGGGTGTGGCGAATTTGGTTTACTTTGTCTGGTCCGATGGTGCAGCTATTCAAAAACTTTTTGAAACCGGCAAGGTTTGCTGCACTTGCTGCAACAAATGCAACGCCTGAACCAGCGTGGGTAATTTTTGAAGTCGATGCAAATTGCACAACAGAATCTTCAGTGCCGTTGCGACGGGTAGCTTCGAGGATGCTGGCGAGTTGCGGTGCATTGGCGGTCAGGTCGTGAACCGAGTAAGCGTTATCCCAGAATACGCGGAAATTCGCGCTGGCGATTTGGCCGAGTTTGGCAATGCGCTCAACGGTCTCATCGCTATATACGACCCCGGTAGGGTTGGAGTATTTAGGTACACACCACATGCCCTTGATTGACTTGTCGGATTTAAGCAATGCTTCAACGGCGTCCATATCCGGACCAGTAGACGTCATGGGCACGTTAATCATTTTGATGCCGAGTTGCTCGCACACAGTGTAGTGACGGTCATAGCCGGGAACCGGGCAAATGAACTTTACTTCATCTTCATTTTTCCAGGCGCTTGCCGCATCTTTTAAACCGAACTGATAGGCGGTCAACATCATTTGGAACATCAGGGTCAAGCTGGAACTGCCGCCAACTAATACATTGGCTGGCTCAACACCCATGATATTAGCGCCCAGTTGTTTTGCTTCAGGCAAACCATCAAGGCCGCCATAGTTGCGGGTGTCTGTACCATCTGCGGCAATGTAGTTGCCTTTGAGCAAGCCATCTAACTCATCAGACAGGTTCAATTGTTCTGCCGACGGCTTGCCGCGGGTTAAATCGAGATTGAGTTTTTTGGCGAGGATGGCCTGATACTGTTCGGTCAGTTGGCTTTCCCATTCGCGCAGTTGCGCTACAGATGCGTTATCCAGTTGCAAGGTAAGTACCTCAATTTGGTTGGCGGAATGCTTGGGTGGGTAAAATAAGTGCGGCGCATTATAACCGCTCGCGCCGCAATTGTTGTAGAGCGTTTGGTTGCAAATACGCACTTACTGGTTCGTTCCGGTAATGAGTGGCGGGATAGGGCAATCGAGGCTGTCGGCAATTGCGCGGAATAATTCTGCTTCCGGAATCGTCACCTTCCCATCCTGCAAAATGCATTGGCTCAGTGCTTTGAGCAGTTGCGGTTTTTGTAGCGGTTTGGTCAGGTTAAGCCGCTCCAGCGCAGCATCTGCATCAGTCAGTTTGATATAGGTGCGCGGCAGAAGCTTGAGCGTGGGGAAATTCAATATCGCTTGTGCCTGGGCGAATGCCACCTCGGCTTTTGTTTCGCTCGTTGCTCCGGCATAGGCCAGCAACGACAGTAATAACTGACACTCGTTTTGCAGGTCGCGCAAATTGCGATCGCGAGTGGGCTTGTTATGGATAATTGTATTGTGCAATACGATGCGATAAACCGCCCACTCCATCAGGCTTACTTTGTTGTCGGCATTCACCAGCAGTTGCAAACATTTAACAAATTCATGTTGTTGATCGGCCGATAATTGTTTGAGCGGACTTAAACACAATTCAATCAGCGGCAAACGCAAGCTCGCATCAATATCAGCCGCATCGTTAATGATAGGAATTAAATCATTGGCGTCTTCCGGTGATAAATGCTGGTTAAGCAGTGCCAGTTGTTGATTGCGCAAATCGCTCTGGCGATCCAACAGCAACCCGAAAATGATACCGCGCGCGCTAAAAGGAATTTGAGCTGCTTCTTTTAATCGTGCCGGGATTTCGGCAAGGCGTTCGCGCGCATACTCAACCTGGGGAAGTGTGGGTTGTGCGATTTGATTCAAGGTGGCATCTATATCAATTAGCGCATTGGCCGCAGCATTGTTAACAACACTTGCTCCCGCATTAAAACCCATCGCGCCGGTTTCATCGTCTGAAGTCTTGCTTCTTATATATGTAGCTTGCGCAAATTCGCCATTCCAACCAGGTTGAATGCGTTTGATCCGCTCTTCAAGTGGTGGATGGGTTGCCATTAAATTAAATAAAGATTTCACACCTTGGCCAAAATACATGTGGCTGAATTCGGCAGCATGTTCATTCTGCAATTGTGAGCCATGGCTACTACCGCCAATTTTTTTAAGTGCGCCGGCAATGCCTTCCGGGTTCCGGGTAAATTGCACCGCTGACGCATCGGCAAGAAATTCCCGCTGACGACTTACTGCGGCTTTTATAAGGTTGCCAAAAAATATCCCGCTATAGCCAATGACTAATAAGCCAAGCCCCAGTGCCAATATGGCGACAGGGGAATTGTCTTTACTTGAACGGCGGGCGCCGCGATTACTTGCGGCGCGAATCAAAAATTCGCCGACCAAGCCAATCACCAAAATGCCATGCAGCAACGAAATCAAACGCATATTGATGCGCATATCGCCGTGATAAATATGGCTGAACTCGTGCGCGATTACACCTTGTAGCTCGTCGCGATTTAAGGTGTGTATGCAGCCGCGAGTAATACCGATGACGGCGTCCTGGGGGTGATAACCGGCGGCAAAGGCGTTGATAGCATCGTCTTCAATTAAATAAACGGGCGGTACTGCGGCGCCAGAGGCAATCGCCATTTCTTCGACGACATTTAATATTTTGCGTTCGTTGGCGTCGGTTGTGCTACCCGCTAACAAGCGGCCGCCCATGGCTTCGGCGATAGCCTTGCCGCCTGCACGCAGTTGGAAAAAACGAAATAGGCTGCCGATTAAAACTACGCTGCTAACTGTTAGTGCAATCCAGAGAAATGTTTGCAAGCTGAGCGCGTGCAAAATTCCCTGCCAGATCCCGGGAGATATTTCGCCGACAGCTCCGTGCTCCTGCGTGAAATACACAAATGCGGCAAACAACAATGTAGTAATTGCGACAAGGCAAAGCACCGCAAGTATTAGCAGCAGGATCAGGTGATTGGTTTTGCGTCTGGCGCGATCCTGGTGTTCAAAGAAATTCATGCGCGCAACCTATCGATGAGAAGTAAGTAATGCAAAAAAGTCAGTAACAGCTCTATATATAGAAGGAAGACTTGGTGATGAAGACAGGTCGCAAATCTTCCCTCTATATATAGAAGGAAGATTTGGCATGCGTGTTATTAAAATTGTACTTTGGGCGCGGCTTGGATCTCTGCACTATCGGCAAATACCAGCAGGCTGGCATCTTCACTGTGACCAAAACTTTTGGCGAAGATAACCGGCGGGAAGCTTTGTTTATACGTGTTGTAGGCAGTGACTGCATCATTAAAAGCCTGACGCGCAAACGCGACTTTATTTTCGGTGCTGGTTAGTTCCTCCGATACCTGCATCATATTCTGTGACGCTTTTAAATCCGGATAGGCTTCCATCACCACATTCAAACGCCCCATTGCACTGGTCAGTAAGTTTTCTGCGCCCGCGAGTTCACTCATGGCGGCAGCGTTGCCTGGGTTGGCGACTGCCGCTTGCAAACCGTTCATGGCCTGGTTACGCGCACTGATTACTGCTTCCAGGGTTTCGCGTTCGTGTTTGAGATAAGCTTTGGCGGTCTCCACCAGGTTGGGAATCAGGTCGTAGCGGCGTTTTAATTGCACTTCGATTTGCGAAAATGCATTTTCAAAACGGTTTTTCAGTGCAACCAACTGGTTGTAAATCCCGATGACGTAAAACACCAGTGCCGCAATAATCACAAGAATAATGATGGTGGAAATCATAATGTGTTCCTTTGCATTTCAGAGTGGGTATTTAGCGTGAGTATGTGGAGTGAAAAGAATCTGCCGCATTTTGGCGACAGATATGTGATGCGCAAGATACTAGCAGGATGTGGGGATAATGCCAGAGGCGACCAGGGCGGTGTTTAAAAGCCGCCGAAGAGTTGCTGGTCGATCAGATCGCACAAACAAAAAATACTGAGCAGGTGGATCTCGTGAATGCGGGGTTTGGCTGTAGTGGGAATACGCAGTTCCAAGTCGCGTTGGTCGAGCAGGGCAGCAACATCGCCACCATTGCCGGCAGTGAGCGCGATGACTTGCATTTCTTTATCGTGTGCGGCGCTGATTGCCTGTAATAAATTGCTGGCTTTGCCGGTGCTGGTAAAAAGTACCAATACATCGCCGGCTTGCCCGAGCGAGCGAATTTGTTTGGCGTAGATGTCATTAAAACTATAGTCGCTGCCAATGGCCGTTTGGGTGGTGAAGTCAGCGCCCAGGTTAAATGATGGCAAACTCGGACGCTCCTGCTCAAAACGATTGATCAGGCTGGCAGTCAATATTTGCGCTTGCGCCGCAGAAATACCATTGCCACAGGTGAGGATTTTTTTCTCATTGAGCAGGGCATGGACGATGATCTCACTCGCATGGGCAATCAGCGGTGCAAGCTCTTCCCCCGCATGCATTTTCGCTTCGATACTTTCATGAAACAGAGTGATAACGCGTTGATCCATAGCTGCTCTACTTTTTTGGGTCGTTGTTTATTCGGTATTGTGTTGAGGTGATAGGGGGTGAAAAAAACACACCAGATTTTTACTCAAGCACCGAATGCATTTTGAATCCATTGAATCGGTGGTGCTGTGCCGGTTTGATCCAATGCGATCACATCAAAACGGCAGGCCACTTTATCAAATAGCTTTTGTTCCTGTAAAAAACGGGTGGCGGTGCGGATAATTTTTTGTTGCTTGCGATAATCCACCGTCTCCACCGCTGGCGCAAATCGTTTATTGGTGCGCAGGCGTACTTCAACAAACACAATACAACTTCCCCGCGCCGTTTTTTGCAGCATGATCAGATCAATTTCACCGAGCTTGCAGCGATAATTTTTTGCGCGCGTCACCAGTCCATGCTGCTGCAAAAAAATCTCAGCTTGCGCTTCTGCCTGTGCACCTATGCTGATGGTGTTGTGAAGGGCGTTATCGGTTGCAGCATCATCCTTGTGCATAGTGAGTCCTTAATCGTGTGTGCCTTAGTATTGAACTTCGTTGGTATCTATCACCATTGGCAGTGGTTGGGCTTCGCCATTGCGGAATCTCACCCAGATTTGCTCGCGCTCGATGCGACGATCCGCCAGCATATGCAGTGCGCCCGTAGCGCCATAAATACGCATGTTTGACACTTGCTCCAATTGCGGCAAGCGTGCGTACAAACGAAATGCATCAGCACCTAATGCATGCAAGCGGCCATAGACAGCAGCGGATTTTGTGTACTGCGCAACGGCTTGTTTTTCTTTGCTTGCAGTATCAAACAACCAGGGCATGGTATTGAAACGTACGCCGTTTAAATCGCGGTCTGCTTTGGGGTTGGGCTCGCCGGAATAGACTTGGCTGGTGGAATAAACCGGAATTTTTCCGGCGTAATGGAACGCGAAAGTCGGCTTGATTTGACGCGCTTGCGCCGGGTTGGCAATTAAAAAAATCATATCCACATCGCTGCGGCTGCGCGGCGATGATTGCAAGGGAATACCCAATAATTCCTGCATTTCACGCGTGCGAACCTGGCTTTGTTCGATCAGCATCGCGTCTTTTACCAGGCCGGAGTAGTTGGCGCCGGCGGCGAATTGGGTGCGATTGACCACTGTACCGCCCAGTTTTTCCCACTCATCGGCAAAGGCGCGTGCACTGCGCTCGCTCCATTCCTGCGTGGGAATAATCACCATCGCCTGACGATGGCCCTCCAAAAATGCCTGCCGCGCAACTTGCCGCGCTTCGTCTTCCACTGCCAGGCCAAATTGATAAAAACCTTTTAGCGGTTCAGCGGGCGGAGCGTCTGGGTAATTCAGCGCGAGTACTGGCACTTCGAGCGATGGCATCAGGCTTAGCTCGGTCACTTTTTCCTTATCGATAGGGCCAATAACCAGGTCAGCACCATCGGCCACCGCTTGTTGATAGGCCGCCAGCGCATCTTCGCTGCTGTCATATTGACGCACTTCCGGTGTATGGCGGCCATTGCTTAACGCCTGGAAATAGGCGGCAAAAAAGCCATCGCGCACAGCTTCGCCCGCTTCGGCGAGCTTGCCGGTCATGGGGAGCAGCAGGGCGACTTGTTGCGGCTGTTGTTCGATCAGGCTCTGCAAAAGTTGCAGGTCGTCGGGCAGATTGTCGTGCGCCGGGTGCTGTTTCCAATCGCGCAACCAGAGTTGCAACTGTTCGCGCTGCTGTTCCAAATCGATCTGGTTGTTCTTGTTGATCGCCGCGAGGCTGTACCAGCCGCGCGCGGCCTGGCCGTGTTCGCTCTGGCTTAATTGCTGTAGCTCGGCAAACGGGATGCTCATCAGGGTTTGCCAGAGGGCATCCTGATTGGTTTGGCCCTGGGCCTTGTTGTCGATCAGCCCGCTCAACTGGATGCGCTCGGCCACACTGAGTTGCGGTTCACCGAGCAGGGCGAACACTTGCGCGCGCTTCTCGCGCAGGGATACCTCGGTCTGCGGCTCCATGTTTGACCATTGTTGTTCCAGACGCGGCTTGGTTAGAATGCCGTGCGCCAGAAAGTTGGAGCCCTCCTGCAACGCAACGGTACTGAGCAGATCGGTGTGTTTGATATAGGCTTGGTCGGGCAACTCATCGGTGTTCATATCGACCAACAAATCGCGTGCGCGGCTGAATTTTCCCGTCTCGATATACACTTGCGCCGCTTGCAACACCAGGCTCTCCCGCTCGGGCGATTGCGCTTGATTTGCCATTTCCAGCAGCTTGCCAGGATTGATGGCGGCAGCTTGGGTTTTGGCCGGAGGCTGCTTGTTTTTGCCCGGCGCGGGCGGAGTACTGCTACAGCTTGCCAGCCCCAGCGCGAGCATTGCGGTCATCAGGATGGTCAGGGAGTTGGTCGATAAAGTGCGCGACTTGGTGGAGAATGTGCGCAAAAAGGGCCGTATCGGCATGAAAACCTCGGTGAAAACCAGCAGTGAATAATCAACATCCAACGCCATAAAAAACTGGCTTGATCGCAATTTTTCCGGAGTCTCGTATGACAACAGCAGCCTCGAACCAAGGCATTCTTTATGTCGTGGCGACCCCGATTGGCAATTTGGGCGATATGGTACCGCGAGCGGTGGAAACACTACAAACTGTAGCAGTGATTGCCGCAGAGGATACGCGACACAGTTCCCGCCTGCTGTCGCATTTCGACATCAAAACCCCCTGCATTGCCTACCACGACCACAGCGATGAAACGCGCGTGGACCAACTGGTTGCGCGTATGGTGGCGGGCGATTCGGTGGCGCTCATTTCCGATGCGGGCACCCCACTGGTGTCCGACCCTGGCTATCGCCTGGTTCGCAATGCGCGCCAGGCAGGTGTGCAGGTAGTGCCGATCCCCGGCGCCTGCGCGATGATTGCTGCATTGAGTGCTGCCGGCCTGCCGTCAGATCGCTTTGCCTTTGAAGGCTTCTTGCCAGCTAAACAAGTCGCCCGCTGTGCCCAATTGCAATCATTGGCTGCCGACCCGCGCACCCTGATTTTTTATGAGGCACCGCACCGCATTCTCGAAACTCTGCAAGATATGGCGCAAGTGTTTGGCGCGGAGCGTGAAGTAGTGATGGCGCGCGAACTGACCAAAACCTTTGAAACAATTAAAGGCGATAAGGTTGGTGACTTGGCCGCGTGGGTGGAGGGCGATAGCAACCAACAGCGCGGTGAAATTGTGCTTTTGGTTCACGGCGCCCCTAAACCCGAAAACGAGGCGATGACACCCGAGCAAATCCATGTCATGCAAGTCTTGTTGGATGAGCTGCCAGTGAAACAAGCGGCGGCGATAGGGGCAAAACTCACCGGTTTAAAAAAGAATTTCCTCTACGATTGGGCGTTGCAACAGGGGGAATAAGTTTCCCCGCTGTTGGCATACTTTCAATTCTCTGTTGCAGTCTCTTCACTTCTCGATCTTGCAGAGCTGGTTGTTACTAACGCGTTGTAACCACCCGCACTTCATCGCCGGTGCGAATGGCATCGGGTGGTGTGCTGATGATTTTGTCGTTGGCGCTGATACCGGATGCGATTTCCACCACTGTGCCTTCATCGCGGCTAATGGTCACGGGTTTGAGCGTGACGATACTCTTGTCATCGATAGTAGCGACAGAGGGCAGCTGGTCGCGATATAAAATTGCGCTGCCGGGAATGCGGATGCGGTCGGCATCGTTAGTCAATTTGAACGTGACTTGTGCATAAGCGCCGGGCATCAATGCACCATCGCTATTGGCCGCTTGCAGTTCGACCAGCACTGATCCGGAGTTGATATCGACGGCGCGCGCGCTGCGTGTCACTTGTGCTGAAAATAATTTGCCGGCGTATTCCGGCAGCATTAATTCTGCGTTCTGGCCAGTTTGTGTTTGTGTGGCGTAATTTTGCGGGACGCGTACAAAAATTCGCATGGTGCTGGTATCGGCGATGGTAAAGAGCGGCTCGGTGCTGGATGTGCCGGCAACAACCAAGCCGCCTACTTGCGCAGAGCGACTGGTGACGATTCCATCAAAAGGCGCACTTAATTTGGTGAATGCCTGTAGCGATTCCAATCGATCTACATTGGCACGCGCTGCAGCAGTTGCGGCGGTTTTTGCTTCCGCATCGCGGCTGCGCTGCTCGACCATTTCGCGCGACAATGCGGCGCTGTTTATTTTCATTAAATTATTGGCGCGGTCTGCCATGCTCTGCGCATTATTTTGCTCGGCGAGCGCAGTGGCGTAATCAGCCTTGGCCTGCGCTAACTGATGCAATAATTCCGGCGCATCGAGCGTCGCTAACAGCTGGCCTTTTTTAACGCTATCGCCAATATCCACTAACCATTCTTTGATGTAACCATTGGTTTGCGCATAAATAGAAGCGCTATTGAGCGGCTCCAAATTACCGGGCAGCACCAGGGTGTTGGCTGCTGCGCTGGTCGCAGCGGTGATGACAGAAACACTCGGGACCGCAGAGTGCATTGCCGCTTGCGCTAGCCCGGCAGTGGCATTGCTACGCTGCAAAATTCCGATGCCCGCGAGTGCAATGCCTACTGCACCAATAATCACACTGAGCCTTAACAATTTGCGGCGAAATTCGGCAGGGTTCACCGGCGGTATGGGCGGATGATACTTAGACATTGTTTGCTATTAACTCCGAAGTCGTGGCCGGTTTTTTAGCGTGATGGCGATGCGCCCAGCTAAACACGGCAGGTACAAAAAATAAGGTGGCGATAGTGGCCGTAATAAGCCCGCCGATGACAGCGCGGCCGAGCGGCGCATTTTGTTCGGCGCCTTCACCTATGCCGAGCGCCATGGGAATCATGCCGATAATCATCGCGAGGGCCGTCATTACCACCGGGCGCAAACGCACATAACCGGCTTCCAATGCAGCTTGCAATGCATCGCCCGTTTCAGCGAGGCGCTCGCGTGCAAAACTGACTAGCAGGATTGAGTTAGCCGTCGCTACGCCCATGCACATAATTGCGCCGGTGAGTGCGGGCACGGAGAGTGGTGTGAACGAAACAAAGAGCATCCACACAATTCCGGCGAGCGCGGCCGGTAGTGCAGAAATAATAATGAATGGATCTTTCCAGCTTTGAAAATTCACCACGATTAAAAAATAAATCAACACAATTGCGCCGAGCAAACCATAACCCAGTCCGCTGAAGGCGATGTTCATGGTTTGGTATTGCCCGCGCAAGGTGACACTCGTACCCGCAGGGCGCTCTTTATCCAGTTCCGCAATAATGGCGTTAATGTCGCTCGCCACAGAACCCAAATCGCGCCCCTGAGTTGTAGCGAAAATATTAATCATCGATTGCATATTGTATTGCGACACTACCGGCAAAGTAGTGGAGCGGGTGATGCGTGCGAGGCCGCCCAAACTGTGTGACCCTGTTGCGCTGGTAGTGCTGGATACAGGAATATTTTCCAGGTCACTCATGCCCGCCACTAAATATTCCGGCACCTGCGCAACAACCGGATAGGAAACTCCGTTCGCGGGATTGATATAAAACACCGGTGCAGTTTGCTGCGTGCCCGCAAGCGATGCACCCAGGCTGTTAGTGACATCGCGCGCGGTAATACCGTATTGGCCAATGCGCGAGCGGTCGATATCAATATTCAATTGTGGTGTGCTTTCCGGCTGCTGGATACGCGCGTCCGCAATGCCGGGAATCGTATTGAGGCGGCGCAATAAAGTTTCTGCAAACGCGCGGTTAGCGGCGGGATTACGCCCGGTAATCTGTACATCCAGTGGCGATGGTGAACCGAAGTTTAAAATCTGGCTGGTGATATCCGCCGGTAAAAATGAAAAAGTGGTGGCAGGGAAACGTGCGGGCAATTCCTCGCGCAGCCGCGCGATATGTTCAGCGGAGCGGAAGCCGGGTTTGAGGCTGATCATGATGTCGCCATCTTGCGCGCTCACAGTGCCGGAGGTGTTGTAAATCATATTCAACATACTCACCGGCATGCCGATGTTGTTGATAATAGAATCCAATTCTTGTTCCGGAATATATTCACGGATGGCGCGGCCAATTAATTCAAAACGCGCTGCACTCTCCTCAACTTTAATTCCGGCGGGCATGCGCACGTGCAACAAAATGCTGGACGAATCTACCGCCGGGAAAAAATTGCGCCCTAAAAATGGTACTAACACAAAGGAGACCAGCACCAGGCCCATAAACCCGGCGATAAAAATGTTGCGCGTGGCGAGTACCCCTGCAAGTGAGTGTGTGTAGCCTTCGCGCAGTTTTTCAAAACCCTGCTCAAATTTTTTCTGGAAACGGATAAAGGGGGCGAACAACCGCTGGCTTCTGCTCTGCCTACTCGCAGGTCGATGTGTGCCTTCATCTGCAGGCGAGTGCGCGTGGTGTGGTTTTAATAAATACATCGCCATAGTCAGTACAACGGTGCGCGACAATAAAAACGATGCAACCATCGCAAATACCACCGCTAGCGCCATAGGCACGAATAGATAGCCGGAAATGCCCGGCAGGAAAAACATAGGCACAAACACAATACAAATACACAACAGCGCCACAAAAACCGGAATTAAAATTTCGGCCGCGCCATCCATAATCGCCTCGGTTACGCTTTTCCCTTCGCCCAAATGGCGCTCGATATTTTCAATCGTCACCGTGGCTTCATCCACCAGAATACCGATTGCAATCGCGAGGCCGCCGAGTGTCATGGCATTCAGCGTTTGCCCAAAAGCATTGAGCACGGCAATCGCTGCAAAAATGGAAAGCGGAATAGATGCGGCCACAATCAGCGTTGCGCGCCACGAACCGAGGAACAATAAAATTAACAGCGAGATAAGCGCGGCAACCAATAGCGCTTCGTGCACCACGGTCATCATGGAGGCGCGCACAAAAATCGATTGGTCGGCGATGGGAATAGCTTTAAGCGAATTGGCCAAGCCATCGGTAATGCGCGGCAAGGCTTCTTTAACGCTTTCCACAACGGAGAGCGTTGACACTGCACCGTTTTTCAAAATGGTTAAGAGCACCGAGCGGGTGCCATCGACATGCACGATATTTTGTTGCGGGCTGCTGCCGTCGCGCACGCTCGCGACATCGCGCAAATAAATGGTCGCACCATTAACAACTTTAACAGGAATATCGCTCAGGCCTTGAATAGAGTCCGGCGCGTTGTTGAGTTTAACGTTGTATTGCTGCGCGCCCATTTTGACAAAACCAGCGGGGCTGATTTGGTTTTGCGCGGCAATTGCGGCGCTCACATCGGCAGCCGACAAACCGTAAGACTGCAGCGCAACGGGATTCAAATCGATCTGTATTTGCCGCTGTTTTCCGCCGGAAGGCAAGGGCATAGCAACGCCCGGCAAGGTAAGTAATTGCGGGCGAATTTGCGTCATGCCTAAATCATTTAATTGCTGTTCGGTGAGGCCTTCTCCAGAGAGCGCAACCTGCAATACCGGTACGGTGGACGCATCGTAATTCACCACAAACGGTGGTGTGGTCCCCGGCGGCATAGTGCGCAACATGGTCTGCGATACCGCAGTCACCTGTGCGGTGGCGGTGCGGATATCCACATTGGGGTGAAAGAAAATCCGCACGATTCCCATGCCGGTCATGGATTGGCTTTCGATGTGTTCGATATCGGCAACCGTGGTATTTAATGCGCGTTGATAAGGCGTGATGATGCGATTGGATACATCTTCCGGCGCGAGTCCGTTATAGGTCCAGGCTACGGCAATAACGGGAATGCGAATGGACGGGAAAATATCGACCGGCATGCGCAGCGCGGCGAGCGTACCGAAGCCTGCAATTAAAATGGCGAGTACGATAAATGTCAGCGGTTTTTGTAAGGTAATACGGATCAGGCCTTTCACGGCGATCGCTCCTTGGTAGAGTAGATGCTTACTGTGGATCGCAAATAAGTGCTAGTGAATGCTACTGGCACCTATTTGGCTATCAGCACTTATTTAGCTGCTAGCGGTTAACTAAATGTTACGAAGATGAGCAGGTCGAATCGCTGACACTTCGCTGACAGATTTGTCAGTTTGCGCAGCTTGACAATTTTTTACATCGGCGCCGGGTTCAATTGCCAACGAAAAACCAAAACAATTGTTGCCGTTTTTGCTCGAGGCAAACACATCGCCGTGATGCATTAATGCAACGGCACGCACTATGGATAAGCCGAGGCCGTGGTGCATATCACTGCGTGCACGCGATGCATCGATACGGTAAAAACGCTCAAACAAGCGCGCAAGTTGGCCGGCTTCAATTTCATCGCCAGCGTTGGTGACGCTGATGCGCGCAAAACCATTTTCGATTTGTAATTTCACTACAATGTCCGAGTGATCGGCTGCGTAACGCGCACTGTTGCTGAGCAGGTTGGCCAGCGCGCGATGAAATAAACGTCGATCAACGCGCGCTTGTACATCGCCTTCAATAATGACATTCAGCGATTTATCGACAAAGGACGGCTCCAGGTAATCGGCAGTTTTGATTGCCTCTTCGCGCAGCGATACTTCACTTAATTGCGTTGCATGTTCACCGGCTTGCGCGTGCGATAAAAACAACATGTCATTCACAATGGAGGTCATGCGCTCCAATTCTTCCAGGTTGGATTGCAACAAATCTTCCAGCTCATGTTGCTCGCGTTGCCGCGCTAAACCCAATTGGGTTTGGCCAATTAAATTGGTGAGCGGTGTGCGCAATTCATGGGCGACATCCGCGTTAAAACTTTCCAGTTGGCTCCAGGCAATTTCCTGTCGTTCGAGTACGCCGTTAAACGATTCTGCCAATGCCTGTAATTCTACCGGCAGGGCTTTGGCATCCAATCGCTGGCCGCGTTTACCGGGCGCAAGCTTGTGCGCTTGGTGACTGAGATAATTGACCGGCAGCAGGCCGACATGCGCAACAAAAAATCCGAGCAGGGCAACCAGTAAAACCCCTATGACTGAAATCAGGATCATTGAGCGCGTAAACGCATCGAGCGTGCTCATGTAAGGCGTGGAATCCAGCACGGCGACGTAGCGCACCGCTGGCCGGTCGCCATTGGCGGGAATCTCGGTAATCAATACATAGAGTGAACAGGGATCTTTGGGAATGCGTGAAAATCCATTGGGCTGTTTGCGCCAGTTGATACCTTCCGGAGATTCGCTTCCGATCTGGTAGCGCGGGTCATCGCTCAGCACCCAATAATGGGTATGGCCGCCTTCCACCGTGGTCCAATTGGCCAGCTTGGTGCCCACTGTTGACCAATCGGCAAGTGAAGTGCGCGCGCTGATGTAAGGCACCATCAAGCTGTGGCGGAACTGCAATTCCTGATGCATTTGTTGTTGCAGCGAATTGTGCAGGGACTGGCGCAGCATCAGCGCCGATACCGCCACTATCGCGACCGCGGCCAGCGCAAACATTACCGCCAGGCGAATCGCGAGGGAGTTGCCAGCGAGGCGCTTATTCATGATGCGCTGCACGCGGCAGGTCGGGCCGCGCCTCCAGTACATAGCCCATGCCGCGCACGGTATGCAGTAATTTCACGGCATAGGGCGCGTCGACTTTGGCGCGCAGGCGTTTAATCGCAACTTCCACCACGTTGGCGTCGCTATCGAAATTCATATCCCAGACTTGTTCGGCAATCATCATCTTGGAGAGGATTTCCCCCTGCCGACGCGCCAGCAGGCTCAGCAGGGCGAACTCCTTGGCGGTCAACTCCAATCTCTGGCCGGCGCGGGTAACGCGGCGCGCTAATAAATCGAGATGGAGGTCATCAATTTGCAACTGGGTGACATCGGCACCATCGCTTTGGCGGCGGCGCAAGAGCGCCTGCAAGCGGGCGACCAGTTCGATCAATGAGAAGGGTTTGGGGAGGTAATCATCGGCGCCGGAGCGTAGCCCTTTAACGCGCTCATCCACCGAGCCGCGTGCAGACAGCATCAGCACCGGCGTTTGTTTGTTCGCACGCAGGCCATCGAGCACGCTATAGCCGTCTTTTCCGGGCAGCATTACATCCAGAATAATTGCGTCGTAATCGTGTTCCTGCGCGAGGTAGAGGCCATCGACACCGTTATCGGCCACATCGACCCTATAGCCCAGTTCGCTCAGGGCGCGATTGATATAAGACGAGGTTTTTTCTTCATCCTCGACCAGAAGTATGCGCATTGTAAGAAGTCTCCGCGCTGCAAGGTTTTGCAGTAGCTGTATTTCATTGCATAGAGTAACCGCTTGCCCCTAACACCAGGCCAACAGCGAGCTGACATTTTTGTCAGCAACTGTAAAGCGTAGTAAAGGGCAGCGATTAATGCGCGGCGGTTAATCCGGCGGGAATTGTTAGAGAAGGATTTTTTAAGTCCGCCAATGAAAAACCCCCGGTGGGCCGGGGGTTTGTGTAGATCGAATTTGGGATTAGAAACGAATCGTCCCTTGTACTGCCACGCTTGCCGGACGCTCATAGAATCCGTAATAGGCAGTGCCGGTTTGCGCGGTAATGGTGGTCGAAACTGGCAATCCGTTCGCATAGGTCACGATGGATTCATCGGTCAGGTTCTTGCCGATGAGCGCCAATTCCCACATGTCATCATTGCCGCTCAGGGCGATACGCGCGTTGATCTTGGTGTACGCCGGCTGTTCGAATTTTGGATCCAATGAGGGGGTGGTCAGGTATTCCGCGCTGTAAATAAAGTCCAGCGTGTTCACCAGTTTCAGGCCATTGCTGAAATTGATGGTGTAATCAAAGCCCAGGTTGCCCTGCCACTCCGGCGTGAATTCACGGCGCTGCCCGGTAGCATCACAGACACCATCGCCCGCAGGGGCAATATTATCGACCTGCCCGAAGTAGCACTGTGAGTTGGGGAAGTCGGTGTATTCAAAATCAAGGTAGGCACCGCCACCGCGCAGGAGGAGGTTGTCGGTGAGCGCCCAGCGGCCGTCCACTTCCGTACCCTGTACTACAGCTTCACCGGCGTTGGTCACGTTGAAGGTCAGGCTGCCATCAAACTGGCTGGTCTGCATGTTTTTAAATTCCGAGCGGAAGATCGCGACGTTCAAGTCGGCGCTGCCATCGGCAAATACAAATTTCCCGCCCAGCTCGAAGTTTTCCACTTCTTCATCTTCAAACTCCCAGGTGCCTTCGATGTCGGTCACTTTGCCGGTCGGGAAGAGTGCACTGGGTGGGATCGCCTGGCCATTGTAGATGCCGCCCAGTTCGTCCGGTGCGGCGTTAGCGCGCACGTCGAAACCGCCGGATTTAAAGCCGGTGGTATAGCTGGCATAGAGCATGTCGGTATCGTTTATGTTGTGCTGGAACGTCACCGAGGGTGTAAAGCCGGATTCGTCGCGATCTCCGTCAATTGAATGCGGATCAACCTTGAATTGGCTCCAGATAAAGTTGTATGGATCGGTAGGTGCACCCTGCGGAAGTTCGGTTCCGGTATTGGCAACGTGATACTGGTGGCGCGTCGCCTCTTTGGTTTCCTGGGTATAGCGTGCGCCCAGGATCAGGCGCGACACATCGGTGATATTCCAGGTTGCCTGCGCAAAAATCGCGGCGAGATCTGTCTCTTGTTCGAAATCCCGCTGGGTCGAGGCGCCGCGCAGGAGGTTAGCGGCATTTGCGCCGAGCGCTGGCGTGAAGGCGGTAGCAATAAAGCTGTCTTTTGGCACAGTCACTTCATCATGGAACGAGAGTGAACTGCTCTGGAAGAAGGCGCCAGCCAGGTAACTGATGGTTTGGTCTTCCGGCGATGCGATGCGCAATTCTTCGCTGACCTGCTGGTAGTCTTCATCCGAAAGAATGTTGAATCCGGATGCGCCGGTAAAGTCGCAATCGCACAGCTCTTGATAGGTGTAAGCGTTGTACCCGGTGACCGAGGTCAGGGTGAAATCGCCCAGCTCGCGTTCGATCGACAAGGTAACGTTTTCAGTATCGTTATAGCTGTAGTCACCATTGGATTGGCGGTTCCAATCATGAGTCGTATCGAGTTGATAGGCGCCTTTGGTCAGGAATGACAGGGCTGTAGCGTAAGGTACGGAGTTGCCTTGCGCGTTGGGAATTTCGACCGGGTGCGACACTTCGACATTGCGGCCATTGCTATCGAAGCTGCCGTCTTCCAGTTTGAGGGTGATGTCCCAAAGCTCGCTCGGCTGCCACTGCAAGGTGGCACGCAATACGCGATTTTCATCATTGGATTCATCGCGATTAAGGGTAGTGTTATCCATATAGCCGTCGATACTGCTTTTCAAAATGGCCAGGCGACCACCTAGGGTGTCAGTGATCGGGCCAGACAGCACCAGGCGCACGTCCTGCTCGCCGTGTTCCGGTTCATAAAGCGCGGTGAGGCTGCCTTCCAACTCATCGCCTGGTTTGGCGGTGGTAATGCTTACCGCACCGGCGGTGGAGTTTTTACCAAACAGGATACTTTGCGGGCCGCGCAGGACTTCAATTCGCTCAATATCCAGAAAGGGCGCGCGCGCTAACTGCGCGCGACCATAGTGAACGCCATCAATAAACTGGGCTGCAGATTGCTCGAAGCCCTGGTTCACCCCGGAGCTGACGCCGCGGATGGCGATATTGGTGCCTATCCCGGTTTGGGTCATATTGAAGCTGGGAATGTAATCAGCAACACGCTCAATACTGGTGATGCCAGCAGATTCGATTTTTTTCCCGCTAAGCGCGTTTACTGAGATAGGTACATCGCGCAGGTTTTGGACGCGCTTTTGCGCAGTTACTAACACTTCTTCCAGCGCTGGTTCCGCCTCTTGGGCGACGACAGGTGCGGTCAGTGAAAGGGCGATAAGAGCAGAAAGAAGGTTTTGTTGGTGAACTTTCACTGAGTAATCTCCTGAATTTTTATTGTGATGTTGAGGGCGCAATAAACAAAATTGATCAGTATCAGGGCAATAAAAAACGATTAGCTAATAGCTGAAAGTGGCAAAAATATCACTTAATGAGCTTTTATGCTCCAAGTTGAGACTATAGCTCACACTTTTGGCGCTTATGTCTTCGCAATGGATTATTTTTGTCTAAAAGCCACGCTTGCGCAGAAAGGACGAGAGGGGTAATGTGCCACCTCGGAGTCAGCTCGACAGTCGCTCCGGTGTTAACTGAACAGCTCTCTTGAGTGTTGATTGGTGCATCGGGGAGGAAAGTCCGGGCTCCATAGGGCAGAGTGCCAGGTAACGCCTGGGAGGCGCGAGCCTACGGAAAGTGCAACAGAGAGCAGACCGCCTAAGTTCCCTTCTTATCCTTTCTCCCTCTGGGAGAGGGTGAGGGAGCCGGTAAGGGTGAAAGGGTGCGGTAAGAGCGCACCGCGCAACTGGTAACAGGCTGCGGCATGGTAAACCCCACTCGGAGCAAGACCAAATAGGAATCCATTGGTGCGGCCCGCATCGGATTCGGGTAGGTTGCTTGAGGCTGATGGTGACATCAGTCCCAGATGAATGACTGTTCTCGACAGAACCCGGCTTACAGGCTGACTCCGACGTATTGAATTGTCTGGGTTGTGGGGGTGCTTTACTCCCTCAGCTCGGATTGCTACAAAAAATGCTACAAACCCTGCTACAAAAGCGCTCCAATGGTTATTACTATTTTCGTTGGGTGTGCCCCCCTGCAATTGGAAAGCTTCTCGGAAAGCGAGAAATCGTTAAATCCCTTCGGACAACTTCAAAACTTCAGGCACTAGCCAGAGCGGGGGCTTACTACATGGCGGTTGATAAGCTTAAAGAGGTCTCGTTGACTCCAAAAAAAGGCGTATTGGATTTGGACGCTATATTGCGCGATGTTGATGGAATTTATTCAGAATTCTATGAGCGGACTGTTATGCGTTCCTTTGCCACCTATCTGAACCTTTGTGAGCTGTACAGTGCTTCTTCTATAGCAGAGGCCAGACAGAAGCAGTCAGACCTGTTAAAGCTCCTTGAGGCTCATCGGCTTGCAGCTACTAACCACTTGGGTGAGTACGAAGTGGGCATTTCAATTTTTGACAGAGTGAAATCAATACTGGAAAAGGTTGCCAATTTTTATCAAGGCAATTCATTGGAAGCTCATATTGAGTCCCTTCTCAATGCGCCCGACCACGTTTCAGTAGAAGGGTTGTACGCTTCAGCGGAACAAATATCCTATCGATTATTTGCCTCATTTGGTGAAGTCTTCATTGAGTCAGATAAATGGTACAGCAAATATATTTATGACCTCACGCAGATCTTTTTTCGATCTTATGAAATAAAAAAAGATAGGCTTGATCCATCAAAGGCTGCCCCATCTCTTCCTGTAATTCAAATTCCAAGCGACCTAAAAGGTACCGTTATTGAGCAAGATGGAAACTCTTTGCTCTTTTCGGAGTTATTTGAAGAGTTTATGGCTCATAAAATAGCGAATAAATTGAGTGATAAACTGAGTAAAAATTATCGTGCTGACTTTCCTATTTTCTTGCATTTTATCGGAAATAAACCGATAGATAAGATTGTTAGGCGAGATGTGAGGACATGCCTACTGTCATGTTTAAAATTCCCTCGGCGTAACCTCAGGCCTTATCTGGGATTGCCGATAGCCGAATTGGCTGCCATGGAAGTGCCTGAGTCTGATTGGCTATCGGATCGTTCCGTGTTGAATTTTAAAAAATTGTTGCAAGGTATATTTGCGTATGCCAAAGAGCAGGAATACATAAGGGAATCTCCTGCCGTGGATTTGAAACTTGATCTCAAACTGAAAAAAAATCGTACGCACTTTCATGTGCATGAGGTCGTTAAGCTTCTGAATGTAGCGTTAGAAAATAAGCATGAATGGCGAAAATGGTTTGTCCTTTTGGCTGCCTATACAGGAGCTAGGAGAGGCGAGATAGCGCAGCTTAGAGTAAGTGACTTCAAGATTGATGAGGCATCTGGTATCAGGTATTTACTCATTACAGATGAGGAAGGGGATCTAAAAACTGATAATGCCTTAAGGCGGGTGCCTTTGCATGAAAAGTTAATTGAGTTGGGATTAGATGAGTTCCTATCTGGGGTAGATATAAGGCTATTTCCAGAGAAGGCGGATAATGCGATGACGCGGCACTTTCCCTTAATTATGGATGCTGCCGGAGTTATAAAAACTAACGAGTTAAAGCAAAACCGGACTCTGCATAGTCTTCGCCATTCCTTTATTACCCAAACTTTAGAGAATGGATTCACTCATGCGTTAGTGCAGTCTATAGCGGGGCATGAAATAACAAGCACGGGTCAAACTCAGGTTTATACGGCTGAATTCTCTGTTAATAAGCTACTCCCAGTAGTTAATTCTCTACAATATCTTTAAGTGTATGGCTTGGAGGCAAGGGGATATCGTTAGTTGTTGTGGAGATTTTAGGCAAGCGCTATCTATTATAAAAATGCTCATAAATTATTAAAGTCGGTGCTATCTAACTTGGATGAATGACAGGCGCGAGCTTAGCTATCGGATGATGTCTAACAGGGCTACAGGATCAAAATGTTTTCAGGTCAATCGAACGGGGGCTAGAGGTCTTCTGAATGCTAGCTTTTAGCCATTCGCTCCAAAATGCCATGCATGCCGGCTTTAGTGATTCCTTTTTGGGGTGGGTCTTGGTTGAGCCTACGTGGGCTGAATTGTTAAGCGCCTCCTTTCTCCTCTTTCAGCTTTGCAATACCTGAAGTCATTTCTAATTGTAGTTGTAAGTCTCCCGATGCTGTGTTAATGTGTGGCATCTTATTTAATTAAGATCGTATTTTTTACGCTAAGTATTTGCATTCCGTTTTTTAACGGTGTACACTTATTCAACCCTTTAAATAAAAGGGTTCCTGCCAGTTTTTCTCTTACCAATTCTAATCTCACTAATAGCGCATAGATTCCGTCTGTACCCCTTACAGATACTGGGTTTTTATTGCCTATTGGTTTTTGTATTGGTGTGGTGGGATAAGTAAATAGATATTTAGTTTAATGATGGAGGTAACAGGCGGTACATGGGAAACAAGAGGACAATATTTAGCAAGGGTATGTATAAGGACATTGTGATTATGGATGACAAGAGACGTAGGCGGGGTAAAGTGACCTCATTCTATAGATCAATGTTGGATGGTTTATTTAAGCTCATTAGCTACGCCAGAGATGGAAGTGGGTTTGTGAGGCCGGTGGGTTTGATGCTTTCCTTTGCTTTTACGGATGAATTCCAGTCTTACCCAATAAGTAAGGTGATGGCAAAGATTTGGAGTTCGTTTTCCAAATCAAAGCTCCCTAAGTTTGATCGGTCTGGAAATCGGCTTAGGCATGGTCGAAGTGAGGTCAATACATTCAAGCCAGAATATCTATGGTGTAAGGAAACTAAGTACCTTGACGCTAAATCGTCAGAGTTCAGGGAGTCCTTAACAAGGGAGGAGCAGGAGTGGCATCTAAGGGCTAATCAAGACGAATGCCCTATCCCTTATCCGCATTACCATGTGGCAATGATATTGGATGACAAGAAAGGTTGCTGGCAGTCTATCAAGCATGTGCTGGATGGGTTGGTTGAGGTGGGCATTATTAGAAAGGGTTTCCACTTTAGCGAAAATAATACCACCGGCGTGAAAACATTGAGCTTGAAAGATGATGCAGGGTTTGAGCAGTTCTTTTATCGGGCGGCATATTTGGCGAAAAGTGACACGAAGGAATTGACGGATAACAGGTTTTGGTCAATGACCCAGTGTAAGCGGCGGGTAAGTAAGCCGAGCAGGCGAAAGGTTAAGTAGTAAGTAAGACGACAAATATTAGCTAATCAGATTAATTGCATAGGGTGGTCGCACAAGAGCCGACAACTACAAACTGATAGCTATCAATCGTAAAGAAGTAAAATTACAGGTAATGCCAATCCGGTCGGCGTCGCAAAGACTTCGAAGCGGATTTCTATTGCCAAAATTTAATGAATTAATGCATGGAGGAAATATATGCATAATATGTCAGGAATAATCACAGACTCAGTATTGGGTGCAATCATTAATCATCCCGCCCAGCCAGCGATCAAGAAGTGCGCATTTGGTGGTGTGGCGCAGCGGTGCTATTTGATTAACAATGGTCAATACGCCAATATTAAATATTGCAATTACCCTATTAAGCAAGGGTGGTATCAGTTCAAGTTTACTGCCAGCTCGATTGCAAAATTAAAGGAATTGGACGCGGAGTCAAAATGCAGCGTGGTATTTGTTTTAACGAATATTGATGATGCGTGCGTGGTGCCAGTTCGTGACTTGTTAGTCATATTGTCGGCCAGATATGATGCGACAGGTTATGAGAAAGTAGTGCCAATAATGGTAAACCCTACAGCAAATGGTTTTGAGATTTTTGCTAATCAGGGTCACTGTAAAAATAAGAAAGTTGGGTTAATGACTGTGCCTGCGTCAAAATTCCCTAAGGCTTTATTTACAGCTTAAAATCAATCCGCCCCCGAAAGGGGGGCAAGACGATGTGGCTAGAATTCTATTAGCCAGTGCAGCAGTGAATGTTTTACTTCTCGCTGTTAAGTAACCTGCTTCGTTCAGCGTAGAGGTGAGTTCACACACATTTAGTTTGATTAATGAGGCTGCCTTGAGTGGCGCCGAGTAACTTTTTCATGGTCATTCGTTATAATTGATTTCGGCTTTGCCATCTTTATAAACTGTGCATCCGAAACCATAAGTGCGGCCATCGCGCTCATAAATACTCGCTACCCTAAAAGCTTTAGTGGTATGTGAGTCCCAAGGTGTCACTCCCATTTCCCAGACGCTTAAATTTCCTCTGCTATAATCGAAGCCTTCAGTACAGATGCGCCGCGCATCGGATGCGGTCAGCGAGCGTTCTATTGTTGAGCTGACAGAGCTTTCTTGGATTAATATAACCCCATAAAAAACGGTTATTGTGAGCCCTACCGCCCACCATAAAACTTGTGTGCGGACTGATGCAGGTGCCGGTGGTTGCTTGCGATTCTCTTCTGTTTTGCATGTATTGCATAAATTTATGCCTTCATGAGGCCATAAATTCATGGCTTCCATTCCGCACTTCTGGCAGTGCATTTTAATCCTCTCTTAATTTTGTTTTAGAGCCAATTGGCAATCAGTACGCGAGATGCCAAAAATTGTTATTTATTTTAATGTCACGATTAGTGTGTTCACGATTAGAGCACATAAAACCATCATGGGTAAATGCCCAATACACCCATTCGAAAAAGCTTCGGCAATAGAGTTAGAGAGCTTCGTCTTGCTACTGGCATGACTCAGGAGGCTTTTGCTGATCATTGTGGTTTCGCTAGAACCTATATGTCTCGGGTGGAAACTGGTGGCTCTAATCCAAGTTTGGATGCTATTAAGACGTTGGCAGATGGCCTAGGTGTTGATTTGGCTGAGCTCTTCAAAGATCTTTAATTCCCTTCAATGCTCGCGTGATATGGTTGGTATCAACAATTGACCGGTTGCTAGTACCAACAAAACTCCCTTCTTTTGGGGTCATTAAATTAGCGTTGCCAATTTATGATACCTTCTATATGATACCAACAGGTTTTTCGATACCAGTTGAGGGTGTGTCATGAGTCGAGTTTTCGCATATTGCCGCGTAAGTACAGCAGATCAAACAACAGCAAATCAATTACATGAAATAACAGCTGCTGGCTTCGCCATAGAGTCACATAGAGCGATTGAAGAGGTTATCTCTGGTTCAGTTGAGGCTAAACAGCGAGCGGGCTGGAATCGACTTATAGAGCGGCTGGAAGGGGGTGACGTGCTTGTTGTGACTAAGCTCGATAGGTTAGGGCGAAATGCGATGGATGTCCGGTGTACCGTTGAGGAATTGGCCGCCAGAGGTGTTAGGATTCATTGCTTGGCGCTTGGGGGTGTAGACCTCACCAGCCCGGCAGGAAAGATGACAATGCAGGTTATAAGCGCTGTGGCTGAGTTTGAGCGTGATTTGTTGATCGAGCGCACCCAATCAGGCTTGGCGCGAGCTAAGGCCGAAGGTAAGAAGCTGGGGCGGCCAGAGGCTACAGAGACGAGGGCGAGTGTACAAAATTTAAAGGATCAAAAATTCTCACAGTCTCAGGTGGCCGCTAAGTTGGGTATCAGTTTGCCAACAGTTAAGCGGCACTGGAAAGGGTGAGTACCACTTATCAGATATTTTAAAATTCTGGCAAGGTGTGCGGGCTCGTGAGGAGGCGTGGCTAAGCACCGTTCCACATTCGTCTCATTATTAGTGGTGGGAAGGTCAGTAATACGGGATCATGTTGAGATTAGTATGCTTAATAACTACTTTAAATCTTCCAGTGTATTAGTGATGCAAGTTGCTAAATTCAATTTAGAAAATCAGCATATCTAATTCTGCTCGGTGCTATAAGGTTCTTATTCCCGTTAAAGAAATGATTCGCTCTTTAAAGTCCTCATATTCGATACCAGTACCAGAAGTAATAGCTGAAAAGCGAAAGAAAGCGTTAGTGGAAGGGGATTCCGTGTGTGACGTAGTTAAATTGATTTTGTCGACGTTTACCACCGTCCAGCATTCCACGTAGCCTGCTGCTTTGGCCTTTTGATGGCTTTTTTCTGCTTCGCCTACACGGTTGTGAATGTTTGAAAAATCTGTGCCACCTTTTACCTCAATTGCGATTATGTTTCGAAAGCGGTCTTTGCTCATTTCTTCTCTGATTACAATGTCGGGATCGGGGGCAAATTCAATGTATACTTTTCTTCCTGCGGCATTCATTATCTCGATCCTATTGGCTTCTGATTGAGTTGCTGCATGTTCGACTATGTCATGTATAGACTTGAAAACGCCGACAATACCAGCTGTGCCTTTTTTAACGTTGGCGCCTCCTCGTAATTGAGGGCCAACAGTGAGAAGGCATAAGTCATCCAATAAGCTTTTACTCAATCTATCAACACCAATTCCATCCACAAGAGATACTGCGCTGGATATCAATCCGTTGCAAAGCTTGATGAGATGATTTTTGTTGCTGTTAGTTAATATTCCTTTCTGCTCCATAGATTTGAAGCTGGATGCACCAAATGCAGAGGTATAGAATTCTTTTTGGCTAAAACCAAGAAGTAATCGATAATAACCCAATAAATATGGATTCTTTTCTAGTAAGCAGGGAACTGGAAATACAAGCTCTCCTCTTAGGCCATGTAAAGCTAACGCTTTCAAACTTTTAGGTGGCACATATTCGGATAATTCGCCATCAAGTATCTTCATGTCAATATCTTCAATTGCTCTGCTTAATGCGTCTTGAAGATATAGGCTTCGAATTTGACCAAGCATGAAAGAGAAATCAATTTGCAATTCTGGTGATGGGATATTTATAGCTGTCATTACGCGGCAACCTTAATAATTCTTTTTTCTTTTACTGCGAGTCTAGTTGCCGCTATTGAAATATATTCTGGATTTAGCTCAATTCCGACATAATTTCTTTCTTTTTGGTTGCAGGCTAGGCCAACCGTCCCAGAACCAAAGAATGGGTCTAAAATGTAGTCGCCTGGCTTCGAGGATGCTGTAATGCAAGGCTCAATCAGACTAATTGGGAACGTAGCAAAGTGAGCATCGGCGAATGGTTGAGTGTTGATATTCCAGACGCTCCTTCTATTGCGCGGTTTTCCGTTAAGGCCTACTTCTTTTACCGCTTCGTGATTATAAAAATATTGCTCCGATTTGGTGAACATAAATAAATATTCATGAGAGCGTGTGGGTCGATCTTTGACACTTTCAGGCATTGCATTAGGTTTATTCCATACGATATCGCTTCGTAAGTACCATCCGTCGTCCTGAAGGGCGAACGCTAGGCGCCAAGGAATTCCAATCAGATCTTTTGGTTTCAGTCCTTCTGGCGTATCAGGTCTTACAGTCATTGCCCTTGCAGGATTTTTTTTATCAGTTGCCCGGTATCCTCTATTTCCACTTGTGTACCCATCTCCGATATTAACCCAAAGGGTGCCGTCATCTCGAAGCACCCTTTTGACTTCATTAAAAACCGCAACCAAATGGTTTAAAAATTGCGGTAACGTAGGCTCCAGCCCGATCTGGCCATCAACTCCATAATCTCGAAGTCCCCAGTAAGGTGGCGAGGTAATCACACACTGAATTGAGTTTGAAGGCAGTAATTGAAGGGCGCGTAGGGCGTCACCTTCCAAAATTAATGAGTCATTTAAGTTAATAGTTTGCGGCGGGACTACTTTTTTCTGCCTCATTTGATAAACCTTGGTATTGCAATCAAAGAATGGATATATATGAATATGATTATTTGGGGGTGTATAAAAAAACAGTATGGCTGGCAGTGAACAATCTACACTAATTTCCCTATAGGGATCAATTTATAAAGTTGCTGCCTAAGACATGGGCCGCATGCGGCTGCTTTTACATGTGTTGCTACAAAATCACTCCTAGGGTAGGCTGCATCCCTTGATTTAACGGTGCCCCTACCGGCTTACAGGCTGACTCCGATTTTCTGCAGTATATGGTTTGTTTCGATGTTTTTTGGTCTCCATAGACCTAATCCTTATATCTTCTCCATCTTTTCACTGCAAAATAATTCCAAACTTAATGTATTACATTAGGTTTGCCTTCTATCGTTTTGTTTTTGTTATTGAAGTTGATTTTTGTGATTGTTCGGATCTGCATTATCCCTCCTTATTTGGCGAAATTTACCGATTTTTCCCCTGATTTTCCGCGCTTTTCGGCAATTGCTTGCTTGACTTTGCATCGCCCCGATTTATAGTGAGCGCTGTGGGGAAAAGTGGGTATTTGTGGATTTTTGTGGACTTTTGTGAAAAAACAAACCCGATAAGTGGTGAAGCGTGTACGAATTAACCGGCAGTCATTCCATCAGCATGGACCCTAAGGGTCGCATGGCGATACCAGCGCGCATCCGCGACTCGCTGGCAGCGTCGGGTGCTGCGCGCGTATGGGTGACTGCACACATGTATGAGCGCTGCTTGTTGGTTTATTCCGAAGCTGAATGGCAGCCAGTTCTGGCCAAAGTTCAGGCCCTTCCCGCTGGAAACGAGCATGTTCGCCGGATTCAACGCCGCTTTATCGGCCAGGCCGTGAATCTTGAGATGGATGCGAACGGTCGTGTTCTGGTTCCCCCCACTCTGCGCGAATTTGCGCATCTGGATAAAAAACTTATGTTGGTTGGTCTGGGCAACAAGTTGGAGCTGTGGGACGAAGACAGCTGGAACGCCCTGATGGACCAACCGGCTGAAGGCGATATGCCGGCCGACTTACAAAACCTTTCTTTCTAGGTATCTACGTGTCTGACGCACAACATATCACCGTGCTCCTGAACGAGGCGGTAGAGGCACTGGTTACTGATACCTCAGGCTTTTATGTAGATGGCACTTTCGGGCGCGGCGGTCACAGTGCATTGGTATTGCAGCAATTATCTAGCGATGGTCGTTTGCTAGGTATTGATAAAGATCTGGCCGCAATCGCCACGGCAAATGCCCGTTTCGCCACAGATTCACGCTTTGCCATTGCCCATGGCTCCTTTGCTGAGTTGGCGCAATTGGTGGCGGAGCGCGATATGACCGGCAAGGTCACCGGTGTATTGCTGGATTTGGGGGTGTCATCACCGCAGTTGGATGAAGCCGAGCGCGGCTTCAGCTTTATGAACGATGGCCCGCTCGATATGCGTATGGACCAAACCCGCGGCCAGAGCGCTGCTGACTGGGTCAATAGCGCAAGCGAAGACGAGATCACCTGGGTATTTAAAGAATACGGTGAGGAACGTTTTGCCAAGCGTATGGCGCGCGCCATTATCGCCGAGCGCCAAAAATCGCCATTTACCCGCACCAAACATTTGGCGGAAGTGATTAAAGAGGCGAACCCGGCGTGGGAGAAGGGTAAGCATCCGGCAACCCGTGCGTTTCAGGCGATCCGCATTCAGGTGAACAACGAACTGACCGATCTGGATTCAGTGCTGGAACAAGCGCTCGCAGTGCTGGCTCCCGGTGGCCGACTGGTAGTGATCAGCTTTCACTCGCTGGAAGACCGGGCGGTAAAACGCTTTATCCGCCGGCAAGAATTGGGCGATCCAGTACCTAAAGGATTGCCGGTGCGCGAGGACCAATTAAATAAACGTATGCGTTCGCTCGGCAAGGCAATCAAGGCGAGTGACGAAGAGGTAAATGCCAACGTGCGCTCGCGCAGCGCCGTTATGCGTGTGGCGGAAAAATTGTAAATCCCGGTTTTGCGTCACCAGGTTTGCCCGATCTACCCGACAACCAGATCAATTGATAAATAGATAAGCTCCAGGGATTCCATGAACAGAAGTCATCCATCACAACAAAAGCCGCTCTCGCCAGCCATGATGCTGGTTATTGCTGTGTTGTGGTTGGCGACACTTGCCTCTGCGCTGGGCGTGGTGGCCACAACCCAGGTTGTGCGTCGCGATGTAAACAGTCTGGAAACGCTGCGCCGTGAGGCCGCGCAACTGCAGGTGCAGTGGGGGCAGTATCTGTTGGAGCAGAGCACCTGGGCGGCTTATGGTCGCGTGGAAAATGCAGCGGTTTCCGAATTGAATATGATGGCTCCGACACCGGAAGAGATGGTGATGATTTCCGGTAGCCATATCATTGAGCATCCTGATCAGGTTGAGCCTGCGGCGGGTGGACAATGAGTCGCCCCTCCGCATTTGAGCCGCGTCCTGCACGCCCGTCTGCACAGCCTGCACACAAACCCTTAAAAGTGGCGCGTTGGCGTTTCTACGGCGTTGGCGTCGTTTTGGCATTGTTGGTGGTGATTTTGATCGGCCATGTTGCCAGCTTGCAAGTGCTGCCTAATGCCGATAAAGGCTATGAATTCCTGCAAGACCAGGGCGAGTCACGCACGCTGCGTACCGAAGTCATTCCTGCCTATCGCGGTGTAATTACGGATCGCAATGGCGACCCGCTCGCAGTGAGCACTCCCGTATCCACTTTGTGGGCAAATCCAAAAGTATTGTTGCAGGCGCCGCATCGCTGGGGCGAATTGGCGCAGGCGCTAAAGCTCAACAAAGCTGAGTTGGAAACGCGCCTCGCACGTTACGGCACCAAAGAATTTATGTATCTGCAACGTCAAATGTCTCCCGAAGCCGCGCAAGCGGTTTTGGCGTTAGATATTCCGGGCGTTTATGAGCAAGTTGAATATCATCGTTATTACCCCGCTGCTGAAGTGGCTGCGCATTTGGTGGGAATGACTGATGTGGATGATCGCGGTCAGGAAGGAATGGAACTCGCTTACGACGCCTGGCTCACCGGTGAAAATGGTGCGAAAGAAGTGTTAAAAGATTTGCGTGGTCGCACCGTGAAAGAATTGCGCTTGGTCAAAGCAGCGCGCCCCGGCCAGAATCTCACCTTGAGTATCGATTTGCGCTTGCAATATCTCGCGCATCGCGAATTAAAAAAAGCAGTTGAGGATTCCGGTGCAGTCGCTGGTTCAATTGTGATTTTGGATGTGCTCACTGGTGAAGTGCTCGCAATTTCCAACTTGCCTACCTACAACCCGAATGATCGCGGCCGTGCCCGCGGTGCCGGTCTGCGCAACCGCGCGATTACCGATTTGTATGAACCGGGTTCTACGGTAAAACCCTGGGTAATCCTTGCGGCGTTGGAGAGTGGGAAATTTAAACCGGAAGATGTTATTGATACCAATCCCGGTTATTTCATGGTTGGTTCCAAATCGATTAAAGATCACCGCAATTACGGCGCGATGGATTTGGCAATGGCAATTGCAAAATCATCCAATATTGCGATGACCAAAATTTCTTTCGCGCTGGATACCAATACCGTGCGCGATATGTTTGAGCGGTTGGGTGTTGGCCAGCCGATTGGCACCGGGTTTCCAGGTGAATCTGCGGGCCATTTGCCAGTGTTAAAACCCGCGCAAAAAATTGAGCGCGCCAACTTTTCTTATGGCTATGCGCTGAATAGTACGGTGTTGCAGACGGTGCAGGCATACGGTGTGATTGCAACCGGCGGCGTGAAACGCCCGGTGTCGTTGTTGCGTGTTGATGCATCTCCGGAAGGTCAGCGTGTCATCGAGAAAAAATACACCGATCAAGTAAAAGAAATGCTCAAGCGAGTAGTTTCCGCGGAAGGGACAGGTAGCAAAGCGCGCGCAATTTCTTATTCTGTTGCCGGCAAAACCGGAACTGCATTTAAAGCAGTGAACGGAAAATATTCCAATCTGCAAATCAGCTCGTTCATCGGTATGGCGCCAATCGATAATCCTCGCATTGTGGCCATGGTCGTTATCGATGAGCCAAAAGGCGGCGGCATTATGGGCAACGGCGGTATTGTCGCGGCGCCCGCATTTTCAAAAGTAGCAGAAGATGCACTGCGTATGCTGCAAGTTCCGCCGGATAATATTCGCAAACCGGATGATCAATCACTGGTCGCCGACCCTGCAAAAAACATCACGCCAAAAGTTGCTGTTGCCAAAGAGAGGTCAGATACCTAAATGACCTTCCATATTCACAACATTGCGCTTGCCACACTATTGCCTGATCTGGAATTAGGTAAAGCTGCCGGTTTATTGGTGAGCAACTTATGCCTCGATACCCGGCAATTAAAAACAGGCGATGCCTTTATCGCATTAGCCGGAATTAAAGTAGATGGCCGCGACTATATTGCCAAAGCAATTGAATTAGGTGCCGCTGCTATTTTGGTTGAGTCGGATAAAAACTGGCAGGGCATTGATTGGTTGGGCGCTGTACCGGTTATCGCAGTTGATAACCTGCCTTCCCGTGTCAGTGAAATTGCAGGCCACTTTTTTGGTGAACCGAGCAAAAAAATCCAATTAATTGGTATTACCGGCACTAATGGAAAAACCACCTGTAGTTTGTTAGCTGCGCAGTTACTTGCGCGTTTGCAAAAAAAATCTGCCGTAGTGGGCACAATTGGTTATGGTCTACTCGACGCGTCCGCTATAGCGCCACTCGCGCAACAAATCAGCCTGCTCACCTCGACCGGCTTAACAACTCCTGATCCTGTTACGTTGCAGCGCATTTTGAATGAATTGGCGACTGGTGGTGCTGCATCAATTGCGATTGAAGTTTCATCGCACAGTTTGCAGCAAAAACGTGTTGCGGGTGTGCAGTTTGCCAGTGCTATTTTTACCAATCTTACGCAAGATCATTTGGATTACCACGGTGACCTGCAGAGTTACGGTAACGCGAAAGCGCAACTCTTGCAGATGCCGCAGCTGCAAAACGCAATTATTAATATCGATGATAATTGGGCAAGCAGTTTGATAAACAAAGCTCCTGCAGGTGTAAACGTCATCAGCTACTCGACCGAAAAAGTTGCCGATGTGTATGCAACTAATATTGAACTGCACGCGCAGGGTGTACGCGCCCAGCTGCATACTCCCTGGGGTGAAGCCGAAATAAATTCGCCGCTGCTGGGTAGATTTAATCTCAGCAACTTACTGGCGGTAATTGCCGCAATTGGTGCGCAAGGGTTTTCTCTACAAGAAATTGTCCCTCTCATCGCGCAACTGGAAGCTGCACCCGGCCGTATGCAATTAGTGTCGGTTGATCAGGCAGCGCAAGAAATTCAAGTGATCGTCGATTACGCGCACACACCGGATGCGCTTGATAATACGCTGCAGGCAATTCATCAGCACAAAGCTGGCCGGGTATGGACCGTATTTGGTTGTGGTGGCGACCGCGATAAAACCAAGCGCCCGCAAATGGGGAAAATTGCCGAACGTTTAAGTGATTATGTGATTGTCACCAATGACAATCCGCGTTCAGAAGACCCGGCGACTATAGCAGCCGAAATCGTGCGCGGCATGAATCATCCAAGCGGTTGCCTGGTGATTGCTGATCGCGCCCAGGCAATTGATTTTGCCGTACAACAAGCCAAGGCGGGCGACATAGTGTTAATTGCCGGTAAAGGTCATGAAGATTATCAAATCTTCGCAACGCAAACCCTTCCTTTCAGCGATAGCAAACACGCGCGCATATCCTTGCAGCGCCGCATCGCCAAACATGAAGCAGACAATCAGTCATCGGAGGCGCACTCATGATCAAGCCTCTTACCTTAAAGTGGGTTGAAGAATTTATTGCTACCAATAAGCCATTGCGTGCTGTGACTGCACAACTTAAGCATAGCGATGCCCGGCAAGGTGATGTGGAATTTACTCGTGTGAATACTGATTCGCGCACGCTGTCCGAAGGTGATTTATTTATCGCCTTGCGCGGTGAGCGTTTTGACGCGCACGATTTTATTAATGATGTTGTTGCCAAAAAACCTTGCGCGTTAGTCGTGGAGCGTTTTTTTCCTGAGATCGCATTGCCGCAATTGGTGGTGAGTGATTCGCTGTTGGCGCTTGGACAAATTGCCGCGCTGAATCGCAGTTTATTTTTGCGCCCAATTATTGCCATTACTGGCAGCAGCGGCAAAACCACAGTGAAAACCTTGCTCGCTGGAATTCTTGCCGAGTGTGGCCCGACCCATGCGACAAAAGGCAATTTTAATAATCACATTGGTGTGCCATTAACTCTCTTGCAGCTAGAGGCGCATCATGAATTTGCGGTGATTGAAATGGGCGCGAGTGGCCCTGCGGAAATCGAATATCTGTGCTCGCTCGCCAAACCGCAAATCGCCATGATCAATAATGTAATGCCAGCACACATTCAAGGTTTCGGTTCCTTGCAGGGTGTGGCGCGCGCAAAAGGCGAAATCTACGCTGCGTTGCCAACGACAGGCACGGCGGTTGTGAATATCGATGATCGCTTTGCTCCGGATTGGTTGGCAAGCTTAACCAACCGTCGCGTTATTCGCGTTTCAATGCAAAACAGCGATGCAGATTGTTTTGCACAAGAAATTGAACACAACGCTAACAATATCGAGTTTGCTATTCATCTTCAGGGCTCCTCCACGCAAATCAGTATCAATGCACAGGGCGAACACAATGTACGCAATGCATTGATGGCGGCCGCTTGTGCATCGGCAGTGGGCGCAAACTTGCAACAAATTAAGCAGGGATTGGCCAATTTCGCCCCCGTTGCCGGACGCATGAGTCGCCATATCGGTTTCAACAACGCCCACATTATTGACGACAGCTACAACGCAAATCCCGGTTCTGTGCGCGCCGCAATCGATGTGCTCGCCCAAAAGCCTCAAGGAATTTTGGTTCTGGGTGATTTGGGGGAGCTGGGCCCGGAAGCACCGCAATTGCACGCCGAGTTAGGCGAATATGCACGCGCAAAAAAAATCGCCAATGTCTTTACTGTCGGCAAGCTCAGTGAGAACACCGCGCGTGCATTTGGCGAAAG
>DATIGS010000124.1:0-4867 GCA_035481425.1 Cellvibrio sp.
CTTGACACTCCCCCAATCGCTGCATAGAATGCGCGCCACTTACGACACAGTCGTATCCCGTTTTGGGGCTATAGCTCAGCTGGGAGAGCGCAACACTGGCAGTGTTGAGGTCAGCGGTTCGATCCCGCTTAGCTCCACCAAATAAACAAAAAGGCCGATCATCGAAAGATGATCGGCCTTTTTGTTTATTTGCGTTTTGTTAATGGTGATTGCTCTTAGCCCGGTTCACAAAATGGTATGGGTGCATCTTGCAGTGGGTGACGGATTAATCTAAGACCCTAGTTGCAAGATTGGAGCGAGGGAACACATAGCTCGACCAGATTAAAATCCATTTATCGCAAAGTAACTGCAGTAAAAATCTGCTCTTTTAATTGAGTGGTTTGTTCTTCTTGTATTTGTTGCTGAATTTTATAGCTAATCCTTTCCATATATTCGTCGTCCAATGAGTGGATTTGTATGCAGCTTTGTTTGTAGTAATTGCATTGGAGGAGATCGAGTTTGATAACGCATAGGGAGTCGGTGACGGGCACCAGATGGCTAAATTTATCCTTAACAAAATCTTACAGCTGGGTTATTAAACCAACACCAAGAGTTGAGAATGATGTCGGCGAACTGAACGGGTTCTCGGCACCGGCCCAAACCAACACGGTTTCGCTCGCGGACAACCTGGTTCTATAGCTTGAACTTATTTTTCAGGATGTGAGTTAAGTAAGCGACGCTAAATATGCAGTGATGTAAATTTTGCCGGCTGAATTTTAGGCGGTTGCTCCTCATTAACTTTACTTATATATGGAAATAGCTATGAAAAAGACGCTAGCAAAATCCTCCTGGGATGCTGTTTTGGATACGTCCATGTGCGACAAATACACCAACGCTGAACTAACAATCACTATAAAGCTCGGGTTCAAACAAATTAACCCGGCTGCCGGTGCTTTAACAGGTACTTATAATGATTATGGCGATCCAAGAGCACCTGCTAGAAAAATCGATAAATGGACTAAGAACAGCTGGGAGGCGTGGAAGCTGAATTTTGTCCAATCGGCCCAAAAATATTGGGACGGAAAATTTTGGCTTATCAATAACTTTTCATTAATGGATTTACAGGACAACGGGGTTAAATATATTCCAAATGTTTGGTGTCGATTCAAACTGCAAGGAGCCGATGCAACTCCTGGGTTTAAGTCGCATCATACTATTGAGGTTGTCAGATTAAATAAAAGTGAAACATGGTTTGGGTCTCATTCAAGATTATTCGATAGCCTGGATACCAAATCAGTTGCTAAGGGTACCGATAGCAAGGGGCGTTCAATAATGCAAAAGGCTCACGTTCATGAAGTAGGGCATCTATTGGGATTGCCTCACGTGGATGTCGGCAAATCTCATTGCCCGCCGTCCAACACTAACTCATCGGCATGTTATGGTGTTGCAGACACTGACAAATATGCGGTAATGGGGCAAGGTATGCAGTTACGTGATAGTAATGCCAATCCATGGCGACAAGCTATGATAGATATTTTTGTAAAAGGTAATATAAATTTACCAAGCGATTGGACGCCCAAGCAGACTCGCCATTATCCGAGAACTTTAGCTGAAGTTACCTCAAAGACACTCATCACGAAAAAACCAACTCGATAAATATAGGCAGGAAATTAAATGTCCTTGAGCTCAGTAAAAAAAATCTGCTTATGCACAGCGATGTCGATTACTTTATCCGTATCACTTGGTTGTGCAGCTCAATCGAATGCAAATAAGGAATCCAAGGTGGTTGATATGAAATGCAAAAATTCTGCTATCGAAAAATCCAATGCGCTAATTCATTTTATGTTAGAGGATATTAAAAAAACTTATCCCCACACTGGTGGCGGTGGAATTAGTGAGATAAAACAAACTCAAACCAATGTCTATGTTGTTTCAATTGCTCAGGAGGAGCGTATTGATCAGCTGACATATGAGCTTTCAATTGACGATAACTGTAAAGTGACGCTGGTTAAAAAAGAAGAATCAACTGTTAATTACGGTCGCTAGAACGAAATTTAATTGGCCTTCAAATATATTGAGTTTGAAAGGCTGATGACTAAAACGAAATATTGCGCGCTATTTTTTCCTTAATTAACTTTGTAATAGAACCCAGCGGCAATTAATGCCGTTGGGTATTATGATGAGAATCTATTGGATTGCGTAACAGGTGTATTTCGCTCTAATAGGAGCGGATTTTTTTTGTCTCAAGCAAAAACTCAGCTTTATGGCCGATTAACACTCCTGCTGAATTTTCCTTTAAATCTCCGTAGTCAATTCCTAAAGCTATGCATTGCTTGGCAGTAGCCTCCTCTTCGCTTGGGGCAAAGTAGATAATTTTTTTATTGTCAAACTTTGGTGGGGCACCTTCAAAATACAAGATGTAAATGTCTTCGTTATTTGTAAGCGACACTAAACGCAAATTATGTCCGTTAATATCTGTACCTTCATCAAAAACTAAATATTCCTGCCAAATGCCTGCAAGGCTAGCCTCAATACCCAAAACCAGAGAATAGGTTTTTGTTCCGCTACAGCTAGTGCCTTTATAAAGATCAAACTGCTGATCCCCATCCTTTTCAGTCTGGTTTATCGAGTATCCTCGATAATTTGAGCAGGTTTCAGATATGGCAATCCCCTTGGGTAATCCGGTGAAATAAGGTTCTATTGTGTCCTGCGCCCAAATTATTTGAGAAATGCTTGTTGATAACAGCAACATCAATTTCACTGATTTTAAAAAAGTACGTTTCATCGCATTCCTTATGATTGTAGAAGTGAAAAGCTTTCGGTTTCTGCATTTTTGTTTGGGCTTCATCAACGATATTTCCATGTATTTTCTTTCTTGGCAGATTTTCTGCTAGTGATTATCCAATGACAACCATAAGGCAATTATTTTGTCCTTCGGTGGTCTCAGATTAATGCGCCTCATTAAGCCGGTTTCAGAAATCTCTGAGGCGAGTTCACTGGTAAGGAGATTCCTGGAATGTTTCAGTCTGTTCGCGAACATAAGGTGGTTTCGGTCATCGGTGGCATAGTACTTGTGCTGGTCCTTATGATTATTGGCCTTATCGTTTTTTCAGAAACGCTGGTGCGAAGTCTGGTCGAGGGGCAGGGGAGTAAGGCTATCGGGCGGGATTTGACGATTAATGGGCCGCTCTCGGTCGAGTGGCGATGGAACTATACATCGGTCCACGCGGAGGACATTCGCCTCGGCAATGCGGCCGGATACAAAGAGCCCGATATGGTTGCTATCGAATCGCTGGATTTGACGTTTAAACCGTTGAAGCTGCTCGTTGGTAAGCTGGAGTTTGGTGATATCAGCATTCTCAAGCCAATCATTATTTTGGAGCGCAAATCCGCTGATGATGCCAATTGGAATCTCCCGATTTTTTCCGCGGCAAATGCCGTGGGTGAAACGGTTACTCCTGATGATCGACATGAGTTTCCGTTGATCAAAACTCTGGAGTTAAAAGAGGGGCGTCTTGTTTTTCGCGATGCGTTGAAAAATTTACAACTGGATTTGAAATTGGATTCCGTCAGCGGCGTGGGCGGCGATGCACAGGGTGATAATGCTACCGATAAAAAGCACGGTTTCACCATTTCAGGTGATGGCACCTTGCAAGATAAACCATTTACATTGGATGCCTCGGGTGGCTCGCTGGAAACCCTGCGTGATTCCAATGTGGATTTCCCGCTTCAATTGAAGTTGGTGATGGGTGAAACAGTAGTCAATGTGAAGGGCACCTTTAATGACCCGATTAAATTCAGCGGTGCAAATGCCAGTTTGAAAATTACTGGCGATAGCCTCGCCAATATTTTTTATCTCACCGCAATTCCGTTGCCACCGACTCCGCCTTATTCGTTGGAAGGTCAGCTGGTCAAGCATGAAGATACCTGGAGCTACAATAATTTCAGCGGAAAGGTTGGGGGGAGTGATCTCTCTGGCAACCTTTCGTATGACGTCGGCGGCGATCGTGGTTTTTTAAAAGCGGACCTGATGTCCAATGTATTGGATAGCGTGGATTTAGGCGGATTTATCGGTTTATCTCCCGATACTGAAGATGCAACCTCAGCCCAAAAAGAAGCGGCTGCAGAAAAAAAGGCCAGTCCGAAATTAATTCCGGATGTTCCACTCAAGGTCGAGCGGTTACGTGCAACGGATTTGGATATCACGCTTAATGCGAAAAAAATAGACGCTCCCGGTTTGCCGTTCAAAGGAATGGAAGTTCGTTTTTATTTGAAGGATGGCCAGTTACAACTGAATCCTTTAAAAGTGGTACTTGCTGACGGGACGGTAGAGGGCACTATTGATGTAGACGCGCGCCCCGATATTCCGCCGATGACCATGAATTTAAATTTGCATCGCCTCAGCCTCACACAATTTTTTGCCAATACTCGTTTTGAAAGTACAACCAAAGGAGTATTCGGCGGAAACCTGACCCTCAAAGGTACAGGGACATCGCTAGCGGATGTATTGGCGACCAGCAATGGCGAAATGAAAGTCATTATGTCGGGAGGGCAAATCAGCCAGTTACTTATTGAGGCATCGGATGTCGATATAGGTCAGGCTTTACCGTTATTTTTAGGTAAGGATAAATCCACCACTATTCGCTGTGGTGTTATTGATTTTGATGTGACGGATGGAATGCTAAAGTCTAAAACAGTCGTGCTGGATACGACCGATTCGCTGCTACAAGGCAAGGTTGGCGTGGACTTGAAGCGGGAAAAGCTGGATGTGCGACTCGATGCCAAACCTAAAGATAATAGTATTCTTTCCGCACGTATCCCGATTACCGTCTCGGGTGAATTGAAATCCCCGCGTGTTGGTGTTGATGCAAAAAAAGTCGGCGCCCGT
>DATIGS010000125.1:0-7114 GCA_035481425.1 Cellvibrio sp.
GGGCGTATGGGCACCGGCCTCGCGTTGATCCTCACCTTTTTACTCGAATGGTTTTATCCGGTCTTTTTTGAAGTCAGCCGCCAGGGGCGCACGCCCGGTAAAAAATGGATGGGAATCCGGGTGGTGAATGATGACGGCACGCCCATCACCTTTGGCCCTTCGCTGCTGCGCAATCTGTTGCGGTTTGTCGATTTCCTGCCAATGCTCTATCTCACCGGCATTATTACCAGCTTGTGCAACCGCCAGTTCAAACGCCTGGGTGATCTGGCCGCCGGCAGCATGGTAATTTACGAAGCGCCGCCCGCCAAAGAACCCAGCTTTGAGGTGCGCGGCCAATTACCCGTACCCGCCGATTTCTCTACCGACGAACAACGCGCGCTGCTTGCTTTTGCCGAGCGCAGTAAATATTTGTCGGCCGAGCGCCAACGCGAGCTGGCAACCATTCTCCTGCCGGTCATAGTCACCTCAAATACCGGCGTCCAGGACCCGGTCATTGCCATCAAGCAAATGGCGAACACCATGATTGGCAAGCAGTAAGGACGCGCGATGAAACAGGGACAATTCGAACAGCTCTATCAACCACTCTGGCATGTGCTGGAGCTGGAAATTATCGAGCTGGAAAAAACCGATGGTCGACTCAAAGGCAGTGAGCTTGCGAGTTTTGCCAGTCGCTATCGCCGCCTTTGCCATTTCCACGCCCTCGCCAAAGATCGCCACTACTCCAGCCATTTGGTCGATAAGCTCGGCGATTTGGTGGTGCGCGGCCACCAGCAGTTATATCGCCGCAAGCAGCCGTTTATGCAGCAATTGATCAGCTTTATTGTGGCGGGATTTCCGCGCCTGGTGCGCGAGCAGCAACGCTACATCTGGTGGGCCACCGCATTTATGTATGTACCCGGCCTGTTAATTTATTTAGCGATCCTGTGGCAGCCGGATTTGGTCTACACCATTACCGCGCCCGAGCAAGTAAGCAGTTTTGAAGCGATGTACGATCCACAAAATCGCACGCTCGGCAGCGCACGTGAATCCGATACCAATGTGCAGATGTTTGGTTTTTATATCAGCAACAATATCAGCGTGGCGTTTCGCACTTTTGCGTCGGGCATTTTGTTTGGTGTCGGTTCGATTTTTTTTCTCGTGTACAACGGTTTACTTATGGGCGCCGTCGCCGGGCATTTAACCAACGCAGAATTTACCCAAACATTTTTTACGTTTGTCATCGGCCATGGCAGTTTTGAATTGACCGCAATTTGCATCGCCGGGGCAGCGGGTTTAAAACTCGGCTATGCACTGCTGGCACCAGGCAACCTCTCGCGCAAAGAGTCGCTGAAACGCGCAGGGCATATCGCCATTCAATTAGTGTACGGCGTCATCATCATGCTGGTTATTGCCGCGTTTATTGAAGCCTTCTGGTCATCCAACAATATTCTTATGCCCTGGCAAAAATATTTAGTCGGGGGCTTTTTGTGGGCGCTAGTGCTTGGTTATTTAGTATTTAGCGGGCGCGGGCTGCGCGGTGAGCGAGGCAAGCAATGAAGCTGGATCAGGTCACCGTCGAAATTCGTCCGCGCAACGCATGGGAAGCCGTTGATTTGGGTTTATTGATGGCTAAACGCTGGTGGTTGCCGATGATAAAAAGTTGGTTGCTGGTGAGCTTTCCCGTTTTTGTTTTTACGTTGCTAATTCCCGAGCGCTGGTTCTGGTGCGGCGCATTGTTGCTCTGGTGGCTCAAGCCGGTATTGGAACGGCCGCTCTTACATATCCTCAGCCATGCGGTATTTAACGAACTGCCCGATACGCGCAGCACATTTAAATTATTCCCCGCGCTTGCGCGTAAACAAATTATTCCCAGCTTGACCTGGCGACGGCTCAGCCCTACTCGCTGCATGGATTTACCAGTATTGCAGCTGGAAGGCTTGCATGGCGCACGCCGCCAGACGCGCCTTAACGTTCTGCACCGCGAAGATTCATCACCCGCCGCCTGGCTCAGCTTTATGGGGCTCGCGCTGGAAATATTCTTATGGTTCGGCATCATCAGTTTTATGTGGGCACTGATTCCGCGCGAAATAAATATCGAATGGGCGAATTTCTTTTTTGATCAGGAATCAACGCAACTGCATCTGCTGCAATTGATGATATGGTATCTCGCGCTTAGCCTCACCGCGCCCTTTTATGTCGCCTGTGGTTTTGCGCTTTATTTGAATCGCCGGATTAAATTGGAAGCCTGGGATATTGATATTGCCTTTCGCCGTATCGCCAACAAACGCGCTGCCAAACATACGCTCACATCGCTGGTGCTGACCCTCGCATTGGGGCTTGGAATATTCGCAGTAGATGCACAGCGCAATGTGTATGCCGATGACCAATTACCCGCCGTGGAAAACACCGAAACCATAGCCGACCCTGCGGAAGAGTACCCCGCTGAGGCGGTGACCGATGAAACCGTGATCGACAAACCTATTGGTGAATACAGCGAACTGAATCGCCAGCAGTCCGAAGAATCTATTAAAGCCGTTTTGCAGCAATCCGAATTTAGCCGCAAAGAAATACAGCGTCGCCTTAAAATCGAAAACGATGAAGAGCCATCCAAATTCTGGAAAAAGTTTTTTAAATTCCTGAGTAACTTTGAAGGATTTTTAGCCGCCGCCAGCTTGCTGGAAATTCTGCTATGGATTGCAGTGATTGCGCTTATCGGCTTTGTACTTTATCGCTATCGCAATTGGCTGGCAGCACAATTCGTGCGCGTGAAACCGACACCCGCTCCCAAAGCCAAACCAGTAACCTTGTTTGGCATGGACGTCACGCGTGAATCGCTTCCTGAGGATATCAGCAGTCATGCCCTTGCACTTTTGCAGGCGGGAGAAGTGCGTGCAGCGCTCGCCCTGCTCTATCGCGCAAGCTTATTTCATTTGATTCACAGCGGTGTGGATATTCACGATGGTCATACCGAGCGCGAATGCGCGGAATTAATGCGCGCACACTTTGCAAACAACACGGCCGCACAAATACGTGTCAGTTATTTTACGGCGCTTACGCGCGAGTGGCAGCGGCTGGCCTATGGCCACCTGATGCCCGGTGCAGAGCAAGTGCAATATTTGTGCGCAAATTGGAACCATTGTTGGTTGCAGCAAGACACTGGCACACAAGGAGCGGCAGCGTGAGCAATGCAGCAAAACCCCTAACGCCGGTGCAGCGCAGATTGATTATTGGCGCACTGGCCGCGATCCTGATCGGACTTGGCTACTGGTGGTACACCACATTGGAGTGGGAAGAAAAAGAAGTCGATCTGGGTTATTCCAAAGAAGCACTGCAAAACGATTTTCTCGCTGCAGAAATTTTCTTACGCAAGCATGGAATACAAGCAACCACCGTTAAAAACCTGAGTCTGTTGGACACACACTCCTGGCGCAACCTAAAACTCGGCGCCCAGGATACACTGGTGATTATCAATGGTTACAAAACCCTGACAGATGAGCGCTATGACACACTCTATGAATGGGTAAGCAATGGCGGCACATTGATTACCTCTACGCAAAACCCATTTGTCGGTGCCCATACGGGTGAAGAAGATGTGTTGCTCGCCGATTTCGATATAGAAGCCGCGCCAGAAGAAACCGAATTGGATCAGCGCGACCTGTTAGAAAAAATCGCCGACGGATTTGATGAGGCAGACGATAAAGACGCAGAAGATCAAAGCACTGGAAACGCTGACGATGAAAACAAGAGCAATGAAAACAACAAGAAGAGTGATGTAGAAGCAGAAGAAAGCGCAAGCAGCGAAGCTGACCAGAACGATGAAAAAACAGATTCAGCTGCGAAAAAATCATCCGTTGGAAAAGCTGGCCAAAAAGAGAATAAAGGCGAAAAGGACGAGAAGCCTGAAAATTATTATCGCTGCTCACTCGATGAAACACCGACCCCGATTGAATTTGGCGGTGAGGAAAAGCCATTACATTTTGATTTCAGCCATCACAATCCCTTTATTTATTATCGCTATGTTTCGCATAACGAACCGACAGAAAATAATGACGCACACGAAGGTGAAACGCCCGACAGTGAAACCGGTGAGGAGCAAATTGCTGGCAGCAGCGAGGACGGCAACGAAGCAGAAGAGGATTATCACTATGATGAAGAGCAAAAGCACTTAATCTATTTCGATGTTGGTGCGGGTTCAGTCACCATCACTAGCGATAACTATATATGGTCTAACCAACGTATCGATTGTCACGATCACGCCTATGGTCTCTGGCAACTCGTAAATGCCAATGGCCGCGTGTGGTTTTTAATCAATCAGGATGCCCCCTCTCTCGCCGCGATCTTGTGGCGCAATGCCAGCTACGGCGTTATTGCTGGAATCAGCGCACTCGTATTGTGGCTCTGGGCAAGCAGTTTGCGCTTCGGCCCATTATTAGCGGTGGAGCAAAGTGGCCGCCGCAGTTTGGGCGAACATATTTATGCCAGCGCCATGTTGCTATGGCGAAAACAACAACACCCACAATTATTGAATGTATTACGCGAAGAAATTATAGAGCGATTACATACGCAGTACCCGAATGTCGATCAGGCAGCGAGCGGACAACACATTGAACTCTTGCATCAGTTAACCGGAATATCCGCCGCTGATATCAAGCAGGCGCTGTTTGCCGAGGATTTGCATCACCCGCAAAAATTTGCCACAGCGATTGCGCATTTGCAGACCATCTGGAAACAATTATCACGCCATCATTTTTAGCGAAATTATTTTTAGCAATTTCATTGAGGCTCATGCCGTCAGGACCAGACTATGACCGATTCAACGATCAGTAACCACGACAACGCCACGGACAACAACGACAATATTGAAACAAACAAAGCAGCATCCAGCGAAGACAATCTGCACAATCATTTGCAGCAGGCGAGTACGGTTGCCAACAACTTGCTCAATGAAATTAAAAAAGTCCTTATTGGCCAGGATGCAGTCATTGAACAAGTTTTGATTGCGTTGATTGCGCGCGGCCATGTGTTAATTGAAGGTGTGCCCGGCTTGGGCAAAACCTTGTTAGTTCGCAGCCTCGCCAAATGTTTTGGTGGGCAATTTTCGCGTGTGCAATTCACCCCGGACTTAATGCCCAGCGATGTCACTGGCCACGCCATGTTCAATATGGCCAAACAGGAATTTGAAATTCGCAAAGGCCCAGCCTTTACCAACTTGTTGCTTGCCGACGAAATCAACCGCGCACCGGCAAAAACCCAAGCGGCACTGCTTGAGGTAATGCAGGAAGGGCAAATCACCATTGAAGGTGAATCGTTCAAAACCGGCGAGCCTTTTATGGTATTGGCAACACAAAACCCGATTGAACAGGAAGGGACTTATCCATTGCCAGAAGCGGAACTCGACCGCTTTATGTTGAAGGTAATAATCGATTACCCGAATGAAAGCGACGAGCAAATTATGTTGCGGCAGGTGTGCTCACAGGCACAGGGCGGTTTCGGGTTGGAACACATTCGCACGCTATTGAAACCAGCCCATGTTCTGAGCTTGCAAAAAATCGCCGAACAAATCACCGTGGATGAACAAATTTTGCAATACGTTGTGAAACTGGTACGCGCTACACGCAGCTGGTCTGGCATCACTCGCGGCGCCGGCCCGCGCGCTTGTATTGCACTGCTCTCAGCAGCACGTGCTTATGCGCTGTTAAATAATAATTCGTTTGTAACACCGGATGATGTGAAAAAAATGTTTATCCCTGCCCTGCGTCACCGGATTTTATTATCGCCAGAGTTAGCGATTGAAGGCATAGCTGCCGAGCGAATCCTGAACGATATCTTGCTGCAAGTCGAAGCTCCCAGACACTAAAACATTGCTGAAAAATACCATGCGCAGAATCTGGATTCCCAGCCGACGATTGATCATTAGCCTGGCTTTGCTCGCCGTGTCGATATTTATCAATGCTTTCAGCACCCATTATTTTACATGGGGAGCGGCGACCTATATTGCACCAGCATTATTGTTTGGTGTTGCGCTTATCGCGCTGCTCGACTGGGTACTATCGCGTCGTTTGCCGCCTGTCGCAATCACGCGCGAGTTGCCCGGCAACCTAGCGGTTGATAAATGGACGGAAGTCACACTGCGCATTCAGCATCAATTCTCCGAGCCGACATCCATTGAGATTTTTGACGGCGTCCCTGCGAATGCCAACTACGAAAACCTGCCGCTGCGCATTGAATTGCAACCGAATAAAACCAGCACCAGCCACTATCAATTGCGCCCATTGGTGCGCGGCGCATTGCAGTTGGACAACACCCACATCCAATTTAAAAGTCCGCTGGGCTTTTGGCATAGCCGCTATTGGGCGGGCGACGCAACCACAGCAAAGGTCTATCCGGATTTTGTTGCCATCGCCAATTACGCGATTCTCGCTACCGAAAATCACACCAGCCAAATTGGGATTAAAAAGAAACAGCGGCGCGGCGCGGGCATGGAATTTCACCAACTGCGTGAATATCGCCAGGGCGATAGCCTGCGCCAGCTGGATTGGAAAGCGACATCGCGCCGCCAAAAACTCATTGCGCGCGATTACCAGGATGAACGCGACCAGCAAATTGTATTGATGATCGACAGCGGACGCCGTATGCGCACCAAAGACGATGAACTCAGTCATTTCGATCATGCACTCAATTCAATGTTGCTGGTGAGTTATATCGCGCTGCGGCAGGGCGACAATGTCAGCTTGATGAGCTTTAGCAACCAACATCGCTGGATTCCGCCACAAAAAGGCGTCGAGCGCGTAAAGGTGTTGCTTAACGGTATCTATGATCTGCACGCAAACCAATCTACCGCGGACTACATCACCGCAGCAGAAAAACTCGCCGTATTACAACCAAAACGTTCTTTGGTAATTCTCGTCACGAATTCGCGCGACGAAGACATCAGTGAATTATTGCTCGCGGTAAAACTATTGAAAAAACGCCATCTGGTAATGGTCGCCAACATCCGCGAACAGGTTCTCGACCAACTCAACGAAACACCGGTGCACACTTTTGATGATGCACTCAACTACGCCGGCGTTCGTCGCTTCCTGCATGAGCGCAGCACATCACACAATAAATTAATAACCTCCGGCGTTTACGCCAT
>DATIGS010000126.1:0-28109 GCA_035481425.1 Cellvibrio sp.
GCGTCGGTGGTGGATGCTGAATTGTTTCCGGAAATATCCCTGGGTGATGCACCACCACCCGGTGCGTCGACCGGTGCAGTTGCGCCAGCGGCAGGAGGTGCGCAATGAAGCAATCCCTGCGTGCAAAACGAATGGCAAAACACCATCGCCGCCTAAGCCAGGTACCTGGGCTGAACCTGGTATCGCTGATGGATATTTTTACCATCCTGGTATTTTTCTTGTTGGTTAACTCAGGTGATGTAGAAGTTTTGCAAACCGATAAAAGCATTAAGTTGCCGGCATCGGTTTCTGAGCAAATCCCCGAAGAAAATTTACTCGTGGTAGTCAATGCAACAGATGTGTTGGTCGGTGGGCGCAGTGTCGGTAAGGTTGCCGAGTTACAAGCAAGTGCGGGCGATAAATTTCTTCCGCTCGAAACCGAACTGAAATATTTGGCGCAAAAGGCGGGGCCCTTAAAGGAGGAGGATAAAATCACCGGACGCCCGGTCACCATTATGGCGGACCAGACTTTGCCTTATACGATGCTGAAGAAAATTATGGCGACCTGTGCGGCAGCAGAGTATCGCGCTATTTCGTTGGCGGTGACACACAAAGAAGTTGGTGTTGATGCGGGGGGCGGCTGATTATGGCAAGTGTGGCGGTATTTAATCTCGAGCTTCCCTGGAGTTCATCGATTGATGACGACAAGCGTTTCACAAAAATTTTGCTCGCCTTTTTGGTGGCAATGTTGGTGGTGAGCGCAATAGTGACCGTTATCAATTTGCCGGAAGTGACGCGCGCGGAAAAAGAAAAATTGCCACCGCAATTGGCGCGCGTCGTATTAGAGAAGCAAGAACTGCCGCCACCAAAACCCATAGAGCCGCCCAAACCGGAAGAGAAAAAACCGGAGGTCAAACCCGAGGAGAAAAAGCCGGAGCCGCTGCCGGTGGAAAAACCCATTGAAAAACCGGTGCAAAAGCCACGGGAACCGGCTAAAGCTCCGCCTAAGGAAGCATTGGAAAAAGCGCGCGAGCAAGCGGCGAACAGCGGTGTAATGCAGTTCAAAGATGACCTCGCGGAAATGCGCGAAATGATGCAAACCTCCGCCGTGGAAACGGCGGCAACAACTGTCACCAATAGCACGGGAGAGGCTGCACAAGTCGATCGGGCAATGGTCACCAGCGGTGCCAAAGTCGCCAGTGGCGGCATCAATACCGCTGCGCTGAGCCGCGATACCGGCGGCGTTGCTCTGTCGGGGCGCGAGACGACCAAGGTGAAAAATGGTTTAGCTGATGGCACCAAGAAATCCACCCAGGCAACTGCGGGCAACGATAATGGTGCTGGCGGTGCGGCGCGAAGTGAAGAAGACATTCGCAAAGTTATGAACCAGCATAAGGGCGCGATCGACCTAATCTACAATCGCGCACTGCGTCAAAACGCTTCACTGCAAGGCAAGATGGTGGTGAAAATCGTCATCGACCCCAATGGCAAGATTGTTGAGGCCAGTCTGGTGTCCAGTGAGTTGGATGATTCGGATCTAGAGGCGAAAATATTGCAGCGCATCAGGCTCATTACTTTCCCTGCCTCTAATGTGACACGGACAACGCTCAATCAGGCTTTTGATTTCTTCCCCAGATAGATTGGCGTCACAAAATCAGATTGAATCAAAAACCCCTTCGCAGTCAGGGGTTTTTGTTATGGGATGCACAAGAGGCCTTATGAGTGCCGGTTAATTTTCTGGATCGATATATTAATTGTTGAAACCGGTTACATAAGTATGGATAATGCGCTCCGCTAAGGCCTGTTATTCATGGTTTCATATTGGTAATCGGTTACAGGTTGGGTGCCTTTGTGTGCTTGATTGTTACCTGAAATTGCCTGTTGTTATGATTGATGAATCCTTAAGGCGTAGCCCGCTGTTGTGTTTTTTCACCCCGGTTTTCCGGGGTTTTTTATTTGCGCCCGATTTAATCCTCCCGCAAAATGCCTCTGCCACTTCAGCCGCAATCAATCCGATCATTATTTTTCTCGCCAGGGGCGGCGCTGCGAATTGGGAATCTCTATGACACAAGCATTGCGTGCGGCGGCCAGCCGCCTTGAACACTGGATCAAAAACGATGCCCTGCCACTTTGGTTGGCGCGCGGCATCGAACCCGACACTAAAGCCAACTATGAGCGTTTGACCCCGCAAGGTGTGCCGGATCTGGAATCCAGCACCCGTGTGCGCGTACAGGCGCGCCAGGCATTTTTCTTCGCGGCCGCCTACCATCGCGGTTGGTGTCCGGAGGGCAAAGCCGTAGCCAAAAACCTGCTCGATTTTGTGCAAAAAAATGCAGCCCACCCAACGGCGGGCGGCGGCTATACCCACTTGCTGAATAACCAATGGGTTGTTGTTGATACCAAACAGGATCTCTATGACCACGCCTTTTTCCTGCTCGCCAATGCATGGTGTTATCGCGCGTTTGCTGAAAAATCCTATCTGGATGAAGCCGACAAATTAATTGCGCATCTGGATGCGCGTTTTGGTTCCGCAGTGGGCGGTTGGATTGAAGGGGATTACGGCTACGCCTGCCGCCGCCAGAATCCACATATGCATTTATTTGAAGCCTTCCTTGCGCTGTTTGATGCAACCGGCGATGCAAAATATTTAGCGCGCGTCGGTGAATTATTTGCGCTCTTCCAGGCGCATTTTTTCGATGCAGAACACGGCGTACTCTTTGAATTTTTTGATGAAAACTGGGTGCGCCTGCCTAATGCCAAAGGCGATACCGTTGAGCCGGGCCATATGATGGAATGGGTGTGGTTGCTTGATTGGTACCATCGCCGCACCGGCCGCCCGGTTGCGCACTACACCAAGGCGCTTTACGCGCGCGGTTTGGAAATCGGTATGGATAAATCCGGCTTGTTATTCGATGCGGTTTCCTACAAAGGCGAGGTGATTGACCATAACAAACGCTGTTGGGGAATCACCGAATTGATCAAGGCAAGCCTCGTGCAGATCCGCGAAGGAAATACCGACGCTGAAGCGATTGCAGTAAAAGGCGTGGATGATTTGTTTACCTATTATCTTTGCGCATCAACACCGGGTTCCTATGTTGACCAGCGCGGCAAAAATGACGAAGTGGTAGTGGACGTTGCTCCTGCCAGTACGCTCTACCATTTGATCGTGGCGGCGATGGAGTTGCTTGATCACTTTGAGTTGGCGGCTAAAAAATAAATTGCGCAAAAACGCCACAAAAAATTTCATTTGTGGCGTTATTTCCTCACTATATTATCCGATCCAATTTTCATATTACCAATTTGTAATTAAATTTCTCAGGGTTGTATTTTTGTCAGTAAAAAAATATCAACTTAATCGGATTTTTTTAATCGACATTTTTTAATTTTTCAATCCCTTCTTGTATTGGCTATGTGTGATGGGGGTGATAGCTTTACCGCCGAGTTTGGCAAGTGATCATGGATGATATGTTATTTCACTCCTATTTTCTTCCCACCTCTCAATCTGACTCTTCGCGCAACTTTTGTTGTTAAGTAGAGTTTATCTTTGATTAAGAAATTTTCATGTTGAATAAATTTTTGAATTTGAAATCTGGGCGACGTTTATTAGTAATGATTCCTGTCGTGCTCATCGCAATGGTGGTTGCATGGTTTGTTGCTATGGCCCAACGTGACCAAGCGCGAGAGATCAGGCAGCAACAGTTCGGCGATGCTTATGCAGTGCAAAAAATTGAAGCGCCTTCATCTCAGTTGAATGTTGTGGATAATCATGTATCTGAGAGAAATGTGCAAAGAACTAATCAGGATGTGATGGTGGTAGATGATTGGTTCAAGAAAGTTGGATTTGCGACTGAGCGGCAAAAGGCTTATGAGCTGCAATACACAGATGAGCAATTACAATCTCTTGTTGATAACGGGGATGTAATTGCGATGGATGCACTGCTTAATAAAATTCAGCAGCGTGAGTGGCAGGATTTTGAGCAAAAGATGTTGGCTTTAAATGCTGCTGAAGATGCCGAAGGTATGACTAAGTATTTAAGTTCGCTACAGCAACGAGATGATAGTTATCAGATTGGCTTGATTGAAAAGGGTATTGCACATGGGTCTTTTAATGCTATAGCTGCAATGGCGGGTAAGCTAAGGCCTGCTCTTTTTTCGGATGATTCTCCTGAGATTCGCCAGTCTAATAAGCAACAATTATTAGAGCGGTTGTCTTATTTTGAGTTGTTAAGATTAAGAGGGGTAGGAGGGTTGTATGCGATTGGCGTTGATGAAAGACTTGATTATGAGTGGTATGAAAAGCAATATGGCGAGAAGTTGCTCTCTGAAGATGACAAGATAAAAATCTCCAGCAGAGCAAAAGAGTTATATGACTATTACCAGTCAGAGCGTCAAAAACTAGGGCTCGGTGAGTTTGATAACTCTATGCCTGATGAAGTCAGAGATTTTTTAGGCGAGTGATCAATGAAAAAGCCCGATCAGCTATTTCCTGATCGGGCTTTTTCATTACAGCGGGGATTCCCTGTTGATATTGAGTGTATTAAAAATTATTTTTTCCCCGGTGCCGGGCCAGTGCTTTTACGAATAATAAATTCGGTCGGCAATACACATTCGCGTTGGCTAAGTGGCTCGCCTTCGATCACTTTTAACAGCATGTCCATCGCCATCTTGCCCATTTCTTCGGCGGGTTGCGAAATGGTGGTGAGGCTTGGGTCGGAATATTTAGAGTAGGCGATATCGTCGAAGCCGGTGACGGACATGTCTTCGGGGATGCGGATGCCCTGGTTTTTGAGTGTCTGCATCGCGCCTATCGCCATTTCATCGTTCATCGAAAATACCGCCGTCGGGCGCACTTTCATATTGCAGAACTGGAAGGCGGCGTTGAGGCCGGACCACATGGTGAAGTCGCCTTCAGCAATCAAATCTTTTTCGAAGGGGATGCCCGCTTCGGCCAGCGCTTCTTTATAGCCTTCAAGCCGGTCGATCGCATGCGGGTTGTCTTTCAGGCCGGAGATCACACCGATGCGTCTATGTCCGAGCGAGATCAAATAATTCACCATGGTTTTGGCGGCGGCGCGGTTGTCGATGCGGATCGCCGGGCCGGTGGTGTATTCGCAGCCGCAAGCGTTGACGCAGGGGATATCGGGCGGGATATTGTTCTGGCTTTTTTCCGAGCTGGGGCGCAATTGCACTATGCCATCGGCCAAGCGGGTTTCCACGCGGCGGATATAGTCCATTTCGCGCTCAGGGGTGCCGCGAGTGTCGCCCAAAAGCACGGCATAGCCTTTTTGCTGGGCGCGGTCTTCCAGGGCGCGAATAAACAGTGAATAGAATGGGTTGGCGATGTCCGGTACCAATACGACTACTGCGTAGGCGCGCGCAGAGCGGAAGTTGCGCGCCAGCATATTGGGGCGATAGCCCACCTGGGCGATAGCGTTATGGACTTTCTCAAGGCTATCGTCAGAGACTTTTTCGGGGTTGCTCAGGGCGCGGGAAACAGTCGCTACGGATACGCCAGCCAGGCGCGCAACATCGCGGATATTGGACATAAAAATGACCCTTGGGAGCCGATAGGAAGGCGAGTTGATATTGAATTTATTGAAGATTTGCTTATTTGCCGGAAAATTTACTACAGCTCGCCAAAAGAGACTAGAAAAATAAAATGTAAACGGTTACATTAGTCCGCTATGCCAGTGCTTATGGTCAGCTGTGATATATGCTTGGTTGAACCTGACATTGACGATTGCAGTTTTACCCTGAATCTCTGCCTATTGGCTACACTGCCGCGGGGCGCCGCACGGATGTAATTGAATCAGATAAGAAAAGCGGTCAGCGTCGATCCCCATAATAAATTCGGAATGCGTTCATGAATCTTCCCTTTCTGGATATTGCCATCATCCTTGCTTATGTTGCGGCAACCTTGGTGGTGGGCTTCTGGATTTCCAGTCGCGCGTCAAAAGACATTAAAAGTTATTTCCTGGGCGGCAATAAGTTGTCCTGGTGGCAGCTCGGCTTGTCCAATGCGTCGGGCATGTTCGATATTTCCGGCACCATGTGGCTGGTGTATTTATTGTTCGTGTACGGGCTTACCAGTGTGTTTATTCCCTGGTTGTGGCCGGTATTCAACCAGATTTTCCTGATGGTTTTCCTCTCTGCCTGGTTGCGCCGCTCGGGTGTGATGACGGGGGCAGAATGGATTACGTTCCGGTTTGGTGAAGGCCGCGGTGCGCGCCTTTCGCATTTGATTGTGGTGCTGTTTGCGCTGGTCAACGTCATTGGTTTTATCGCCTACGGTTTTATCGGGATCGGAAAATTCGCCGCGGTATTCATGCCTTGGCAGTTGTCCACTGACTCTCATTTAAACGATGTGTATTACGGTCTGATCATTACTGCAATCACCACCCTGTACGTGGTGAAAGGCGGTATGTTCAGTGTGGTTTTCACTGAGGTCCTGCAGTTCTTTATTATGACCATTGCCTGTGTTGCAGTAGGTGTTATTGCAATGCAGCGCGTCTCGCCGGAAATGTTAAATGCGGTTATTCCCGAAGGCTGGACCAGTATTTTCTTCAGCTGGGAGTTGCATCTGGATTGGTCGGAAAAACTCGCCGCAGCGCAAGCAAAAATCGACGCCGATGGTTATGAGTTGTTCGCTATCTTCTTCATGTTGATGTTGTTCAAAGGTGTGCTGCAAAGCATGGCTGGTCCGCAGCCTACTTATGATATGCAGCGTGTACTCTCGGCCAAGTCGCCGAAAGAAGCCGCAAAGATGAGTGGCTTTGTTACCGTAGTATTGATGTTCCCACGCTATATGTTGATCGCCGGATTGACCGTGCTCGCGCTCGGATTTTTTATGGGCGATTTAAATGCGATGGGCAGCAACCTGGACTTCGAACAAATCCTGCCGCTGGTATTGGCTGGCGATATTTTGCCAAGCGGATTGTTGGGCTTGTTAATTGCCGGTTTGCTCGCTGCTTTTATGTCGACCTTTGCGGCGACCGTAAACGCAGCACCTGCTTATGTGGTCAACGATTTGTACAAGCGTTACATCAACGCTGACGCCGATCCAAAAACCTATGTGCGCATGAGTTATTTCATCTCGGTTCTGTTCGTTATCCTCGGTGTGGCAATTGGTTTCTTTATTCCATCACTGAACCAGGTTATCCAATGGTTGGTAAGCGCGCTTTATGGCGGCTATACCGCATCCAACGTACTTAAGTGGTACTGGTGGCGATTTAATGGTTACGGTTATTTCTGGGGTATGGTTGCCGGATTTGCGATTGCATTCCCGCTGATCTTTACTGATATATCGCCGATCAATGCCTTCCCCTTTATGTTCGTTGCCTGTATTGCGGCTTGTGTGATTGGTTCGCTGCTGACCAAGCCGGACGACATGGAAACGCTGAAAAAGTTTTATGCCAAAGTCCGCCCTTGGGGTTTCTGGGCGCCGGTATTGGCAGAGGTGCAAAAAGAGCATCCGCAAGTGGGCGCCAACAAGAATTTTGCGCGCGATGCCATCAATGTAGTGGTGGGTGTTGTCTGGCAAACCTCACTGGTTGCGGCGCCGATTTTTATGGTCATCCAACATTGGCCAGAGTTTATCGTCGCGATGGTGGTTGCGGCTGCCACGAGTATTTTCCTCTGGTTCAACTGGTATCAAAAGCTGGAAGACTATGCGGCAGATACTCCCGCCTCACTGTTGCAGGGCACTAACGACGAACATTTGATCTCTAAATCCTGAGAGTGATTGTTTGCGCCGCAGACGGCTCTGCGGCGCAAAAAAATTTCACTCCGGGTGTAATCGATTACTTTTAAAGTTTGCTGTGTACTGAAATGCACATCAGAATCACAAACCAACCAGACTCATCGGAGTATTTGGAACATGAGTAGTTTTAAAGAAAACGCTAAAGCGCTGTTACAAAAGCACGAGGCATTGATCACAAAAAAGAATGCAGTAAAAACCGATGGTAACGGCATTTACGATTGCTACGAAAATCCGATCCTTACTGCTGAGCACGCACCGATTTTCTGGCGTTATGACCTGAACGAAAAAACCAATCCGTTTTTGATGGAACGCCAGGGCGTCAACGCTGCTTTCAACTCGGGCGCCATGTTGTGGAATGGCAAATATATTTTGGCCGTGCGTGTTGAAGGTGTTGATCGCAAATCCTTTTTTGCCATCGCTGAAAGCCCTAACGGTATCGATAATTTCCGCTTCTGGGATCATCCGATCACCATGCCGGAAACCGATCGCCCTGACACCAATGTGTACGACATGCGTTTAACGCAACATGAAGATGGTTATATCTACGGTTTATTCTGCACCGAGCGCAAAGATTTAAATCATCCTAACGATACCTCCGCAGCTGAAGCGCAATGCGGTATCGCGCGCACCAAAGATTTAATTAACTGGGAGCGCCTGCCCGATTTAATTACCTATTCCGGTCAACAGCGCAACGTGGTTTTGCATCCGGAATTTATCGATGGTAAATACGGTTTGTTCACTCGTCCGCAAGATGGTTTTATCAGCGTTGGCGGTGGCGGCGGTATTGGTTGGGGGCTGGTTGAAGATATGACCCGCGCCGAAGTGAAATCCGAAGTGATTGTGGACGGCAAGGTTTATCACACTATTAAAGAAGTGAAAAACGGCCAGGGTCCTGCGCCAATCAAAACCGCAGAAGGTTGGCTGAACCTTGCACACGGTGTGCGTAACACCGCTGCCGGTTTGCGTTATACGCTTTACATGTTCATGACTGAACTGGAGCGCCCATGGGTAGTAAGCCACAGTCCTGCAGGCCACTTTATTGCACCGCATGGCGCTGAGCGTGTTGGCGATGTTTCAAACGTGGCATTTGCCAATGGTTGGATTGTGAATGAAAAAAATGAAGTGTTTATTTATTACGCCTCATCCGATACACGCATGCATGTTGCCACTTCAACTGTCGAGAAATTGATTGATTACTGCAAGAACACACCAGCAGATGGTCTGCGTTCAGCTGCTTCTGTTGCGGTACGCAATAAATTGATCGACGCGAATTTGGCAGTGTTAAAGGATCTGGTGTAACACATGAATGCCGCGAGTCTCCCAGTGCGTTTTACATCATTGCAACAAGAGTTTCGTCAGGAATTAATTGCCATTGCTGATTGGTGGGCCAAGCATGCGGTCGACCATGAGCAAGGCGGTTTTTATGGCGAGATAGATGTGAACAATAACCCCGTAGCCAATGCGAGCAAAGGTGTCATTTTAAATGCGCGCATTTTGTGGTTCTTTAGCGAAACTGCGCAGGAAGTGGATAACCCGGTTTATCGCACCTGTGCGACGCGCGCTTACGATTATGTGGTGACGCACTTTTTTGATAAAGAACACGGCGGTGTTTACTGGGAGCTGGACGCGGCGGCAGCACCAATCAATACCAAGAAACAAGTCTACGCGCAGGCGTTTACCATTTATGCGCTCTGTGCTTACTACCAACTCACGGGTGATGCACAAGCACTCGCGCGTGCGTTGGAATGTTTTAATCTGGTTGAGCAGTATGCAATTGATCGCGAGCGCGAAGGCTATCTTGAAGCCTTTACGCGCGAGTGGGGTGTCATTGAGGATCTGCGCCTCAGCGAAAAAGATTTGAATTATCCAAAATCGCAAAATACCCATTTGCATATCCTTGAAGCCTATACCACCTTGTATCAGGCGCATCCGGCAGCAGACGTAAAAGCCGCGCTTAAATACAATATCGAAATGTTTGATAAATACATGATCGATAGAAATACGCATCACCTGCGTATGTTTATGGATCTGGAGTGGAAAGATTTTTCGCCCGGTTATACCTACGGCCACGATATTGAAGCCAGTTGGTTAATTGCCAAAGCGCTTGAGTCTTTGGGTGACGACGCCTACACCGCCGCGCTGACGCCGACGCTGATTAAAATCGCGCAGGTAACGGTCGATGAAGCAATTGGTCCGCAAGGCCAGGTAATTGACTCTTATGATTTTGCGACGCGCACTACCAATGTTGATACTGTCTGGTGGGTGCAGGCGGAAGCGCTGGTAGGTTTTCTCTACGCCTATGTGACTACCGGCGATGAGCAATATTACAAAGCAGCTGAGAAATCATGGCAATTTATTAAAACCTATCAAATTGATCACCAGAATGGTGAATGGTTTTGGTTGTCTACCGTGCAGGCTCCACATGCTGTGCCATTTTACAAAGTAGGTTTTTGGAAGTGCCCGTACCACAATGGGCGCGCGATGATGGAAGCGATTCGCTACCTGCAAAAAATTGCGTGATAAATGCAATGCGTTATCGGCCGGGGATAAAACCTCGGTCTTTTGTTTTTATAATAACAACCAGATCGATTAACTTTTTTATTCGCTTGGAAAAAACACTATGAAAAAAATAACAGCCCTCATTGCAGGTATTGCCGTACTTGCTTCGCTACTGGTCGCCTGTAGCAGCAATAAAACGCTTGCGCCTGCCGCCGACAGTTTTGTCAAAGTATCCGGCACCCAATTCCAGAAAAATGGGAAACCCTATTTTATTGCCGGTACCAATATGTGGTATGCCGCGTATTTGGGATCGCCCAGCGCGGTCGGTGATCGCACGCGTTTGGCAAAAGAATTGGATACGCTTAAAGCCATGGGGGTAAATAATTTGCGCGTGCTTGCAGTGTCGGAAAAGAGCGACATCAATTCAGCAGTGAAGCCCGCAACTACCAATGGCTTTGGTAATTACGATGAAAGCCTGCTGCAAGGTTTGGATTATTTGTTGGTTGAGCTTGCCAAGCGCGATATGACCGTGGTGTTGTATTTCAATAATTTCTGGCAATGGTCAGGCGGTATGACCCAATACATGAGTTGGATCGATGGCCAACCGGTGCAGGACCCGAATGTCACTAATGACTGGGACGGTTTTATGGCCAAGTCCGCCAGCTTTTACCAAAGCGAAAAAGCGCAACAGGAATATCGTAAAACCATCAAAAAAATTATCACCCGCGTAAATACGGTGAACGGTAAAGCCTATGTAGATGATGCGACAATTATGTCCTGGCAGTTGGCAAATGAGCCGCGTCCGGGCAATTCCAAAACAACGGCAAAAGAAAAACAAATTTATATCGACTGGATTAACGGCGTTACTGCGTATATCAAAAGTCTCGATCCGCATCATTTGGTTAGCACCGGCAGTGAAGGTTTGAAAGGTTCTGCGGAAGATGGAAAATTATTTATCGATGCGCACTCGTCGGTGAATGTGGATTACCTCACCTATCACATGTGGATTAGAAACTGGGGCTGGTTTGATAAGGCCAAGCCAGCAGAGACCTGGGATGCAGGTTGGGCAAAAGGCCTGGATTATTTGAATTCACATATTGATGTCGCCAACAAAATGAATAAGCCAATAGTGCTGGAAGAATTCGGTTTGGACCGCGATATGGGTTCATACGATATTAAAGCCAGCACGCATTACCGCGATAAATTTTATCAACAAGTATTTGATGTATTGCTGCCGCGCATGCAAAAGGGCGAAGCAATTGCCGGCTACAACTTCTGGGCGTGGAATGGTGCAGGGCGCACCACGCGCAGCAATTACTGGTGGCAAGAAGGTGACGACTTGAATGGCGATCCGCCGCAAGAGCAGCAAGGTATGTACGGTGTGTTTGATACAGATGCATCAACCATTGCGATCATCAAAAAATTTAATGCGGATATTCATCAAATTAAATAATTGATGCGAAAGGAACGGTAAAAAACTGCAATGTGAATTGCAGTTTTTTTTGTGAATCGCTTAATTTATATGATTAGTAATACGCAAATTAATTTAATAACAATATTTTTACCGCGACACTGAAACTCGGGAAATATCTCTGGAATAAATCAGGAACTTCAACGATGAATAAGAAAATACGTATTGCGCTCGGCTTTTTTGCTGCCTCACTCTTGTTGAGTGTTGGTGTGCAGGCACAATTTAAAACCGCTTCGGAATTTCCGCCCAAGCACGATATAGGCCACACCCCAGCGATGGGATGGAATAGCTGGAATACCTTCGGATGTAATCTGAATGACCAGCTTATTCGCGACATGGCCGATGCGATGGTCGCCAGTGGCATGAAAGACGCGGGTTACGAATATATAAACATCGACGATTGCTGGCAGGGCGAGCGCGATGCGCGTGGTTATTTAACTGCGCATCCTGAGCGTTTCCCCCATGGCATTAAAGCGGTTGCAGATTATGTGCACTCCAAAGGTTTAAAAATCGGTATCTATTCCGATGCGGGCAATAAAACGTGCGCCGGTTATGCAGGTTCGCGTGGATTTGAATATCAGGATGCACTCACGTTTGCCGAGTGGGGCATCGACTATCTGAAGTATGACTGGTGCAACACCAAAGATATTAATCCTATTGGCGCTTACACGACTATGAGTCAGGCACTGGCTAAATTGGAGCGGCCAATTTTATTCAGTATCTGCGAGTGGGGCGATAATGACCCATGGCTGTGGGGTAAAGAACTGGGTCATTCCTGGCGCGCGACAGGCGACATATACAACTGCTGGGATTGTGCCTTCAATCATGGTTCCTGGGCGTCGCTAGGTGTTCTGAAAATTCTCGATAAACGTGAAAATATTCGTAAGTACTCAGGCCCGGGTCACTTCAATGATTACGACATGATGGAAGTTGGCAATGGCATGACCGAAGCGCAAGACCGTTCGCACTTTAGCTTGTGGGCGATGCTTGCATCACCGTTGATTGCAGGTAACGACTTGCGTTCGATGAGCGAAACCACGCGCAAAATTCTCACCAACAAAGAAATTATTGCACTGAATCAGGACAAGCTTGGTTACGAAGCGTTGCGCATGTTGGATACTGGCAAGCTGAACGTATTTATTAAACAGCTGGAAAATAACGAATGGGCTGTGCTCTTCCTGAATCGCACCGATAGCACTATGGATTACACCCATGATTGGGAGTACTACCCAATGAAAGATGATGATAAGGGTGTGTCGTTAAATTTCTCTGAAAAGAAATTCACCTACCGCGATTTGTGGAAGGGAACCAAAGGCGATACGTTAAAACCCATCAAGCTGAAAATTCCGGCTAATGATGTTGTGGTATTGCGTTTAACTCCGCAGTAAGTTTTCAAAAAAAATGGCGAGCAGGTTGCTCGCCATTTTTTTCTGTCTTTTTGTTCCCTTCTATTTTTAAATGCCGACTATTTTTAATTACCGTCTGTTGTTAATTGCGGTCTGTTGTTAATTGCGGTCTAGGTATCGGATAACACGATGCAATTGCGCCCCAGTCGTTTCGCTTTATAAAGCGCCTGGTCAGTGCGCTTGAATAGATGGTCGAAGTCTTCGTCTTTGGTTGTCACGCCAACCCCGATACTCACAGTCACGCGTATTGAATTGCCGTTGCTTTGGGTTGTCTGGCTTTCAATTGCTGCGCGAATTTTCTCCGCAATTAAAAGCGCCTGTTGGGTATTGCTATTGTCGCAATACAGCAAGAACTCTTCACCGCCCCAACGTACGAGGCGGTCATCGGTGCGTGTCATTTTACGGATCGTCTGCGCTGTTTCGCTTAGCACTGCATCGCCGGCGTCGTGCCCCCAACTGTCATTGATATTTTTAAAGTGATCCAGGTCGATAATCATCAGCGTTGTATTGGGCGCGATTTTTCCGGTAGGCGATTGCAAACTCATCTCCGTGGCAAAACCATTGCGATTTAACGCGTGCGTGAGCGCATCGGTATTGGACAACATTTTGTAATGCTGCGATTCCTGGATTAAATCCTCGGAATAGTGCGCAAGGCTGGAGAGCCGCTGCGTGTCATTGCGAATCCTGCGCTCCTGCACAATCAGGTGGCGGACGATAAACAATAAATTGGATACCAGCCACAACACCGCGACAGCCAGGTACCAAGTATCGGCGGATAGGAGTGCGTCATAAATGGTGATGGATTCAAGCTGGATAAAATGCTCGCCCGCCGCAAGAGGCGGAACCAGGTCCACGCTGATATCGAATGTGCTGTAGTGGGTATCGGCATTGCCGGGCGATGTGATGGCTGCGGCGGAGGTTACGTGTGTATTTCTGCCCGGTCCGTAATTATCGATCTTTATCAAGCCACGGGTTTCACTGCTGAGAATACTGATTTCCTGGCCTGTCATGGTCTCGCGATATTTTTCATCCAGTTGCGCGGGGCGAAAGCTACTTATCTTTAACCGCAGGCGTTGGGTATCGCCACGGTAATGTATTTTCAATTCCATCCGCTGGTAGTGCAAAAAATCTTTATTGGAATGAATGTGCCCGAAGTGGATATTCATTCCGCAATAAGGTGTAGCAATACTTTGTTCGGTAGCGATGCACTTAAAGCTGTAAAGGTTGCTATCGACCCATTCAGCGCGGGTGGTGCCGCCATTTTGTGCATCAAAGAACAGGTGGGTTTCAGTATCCGGGGCGGGTAATACCCGGGTCGCCTGCTCGGGCAAAATGCTATAAGCGAATACAGCTACCAACGCCACAAGTGTCGATGCAAAGAGCAGGCGATAAAGCGGAATAAGTGGCGAGTGTTGAGCTGCTGACATCTATCTATCCAATAGTAATTATCAGATCAGTTTAGACCAATATTACAGCGCCGGTACTTGGCATAAATGCAATTTTTGGTGCCATCGAGTGTCTGTTGCAGATCGCGCAAACCAGCATCAATACTGGTTTGCGGTCGATAATCACGGCTCGTTATCGGCAACCAGCGTCAGTTCCAGGCGATTATTGTTTTGCGCCAATGAGTTCCAGTCGCCCGCATTGATAATAGGGATTCGCTCCGGATAAGGATCCGGGCCGGGTGCGGCATTGATGGAAATCTGGATGGTCGAGTTCACATCGCGGGTCAGGTTGCCCAGGATCATATTTACTTCGCGGCTGTAGTCGTCCTGCAGGCGTTCCAGTGTGTAGATTTCGCTGGAGAGCATGCAATCGCCCAGGGTTTTGTTGACCGGCGCCAATTGCGCCATGCCCATGTTATCGACGGTGACGCAAAAGTCCCCGACAAAGATATTCACCGTGGCTGTGCCTTTAAAGCCATTGCTCGCCAGGCGATGGAGCAGCTCATGCAAGCGCAGCAGCGGTTTGGGGTCGATCGAATTTTGATGGAACGCAAGGGTGCCGCTTTGGTTGAAGGTCCAGGCGAGATCGGCCAGTAAGGTGTTGTCTTGCGTTGCGGTGAATGCGACCGGCTGCGGGCCGGCGGCGTTGAGCGTGGCCGGGCTAACCAGCTCCGGTTCTTTGCTGGCGAGTTCCGCAACCTCTTGTAGCTGCTTGCCTAATTGATCCTGCTGTTCCTGGCTTTGGCTTAGCTGCTGATTAATTGTCAGCAGGAAATAGCCGATCACTGCGAGTGCGGCAACGGATAAAAAACCGGCCAGCAGCGACCAGCCAGCATTGGTTGGTTTGTTCTCAATGATCGGCGCGGGTGCCGGTGCGGGAAGCGCCGGTTGTTGTTGCAATATATCGCCCAGCTCCTTGCGCAAGTTTTGGCGCAAGCCCTGCAGTTCGCGCACAACACGCGATGTAATAAACCGGCGATTATCTTCCAGGCTGTGCTCCATATGGCTCAGGCGCAGCTCCAGGTTGCGCGCTTGCTCCAGCGATGCGGCGCGGCGGTCAATTGTTGGTGCATCTGCCATGCTGTTAGCGGCGTTAGACACTTTGTTGGCGGCGGCAATAAATTCTGCGCTTTCCACTGCGTCGGCTTCATCGGGTTTGGCGGTTGGATAAATCTGTATGGCTTCCATCACCTTGGATAAATCCGTGGCATTGATGCGGTCTTTGCTCACCACATCCAGCGCGCCGAGTGCGCGCGCCTGGCCGGTATACACATCGCCACTTTTGGAGGTGTACATAATCACCGGAATCATCGCGGTGTCCGGGTTGGATTTAATAATTTGCAGCGCGCGAAAACCATCGATGCCGGGCATCAGGTGATCCATAAAAATAACCGCCGGTGCATGGCGGGCGAGATAGCGCAGCGCAGCCTCACCCGAATCGACAATATCGATATCGAGCGGATAGCGGCGCAACATTTTTTTGAGCCGGTATTGGGCGGTTGTGGAGTCATCCACAATCAGGGCGCGTTGTATGGTCATGGCAATAGAATCCCTATGCGAGTGGCGATTATTTTGTTAAACGCTGGGAGTGATCGTTATTCGCACAGAGGTTAACAGAAAATTAAAGCGCCAGGGGCTATGCAAATCACAACCCGCTCGCATGGGATTTAGTGACGCCAAAAAAATGCGATGGCTGCCGCAATCCAGCCGCTTACGGCGAAGACTTTCCAGACTTTATCCGGGTGGCGCTCCATGAGTGGTTGCGCTCGTGGACTGAGCCATTCAGGGTTGGGGCGTTTTAAATCCTGCAACCATTCCGAGAGCGCTTCATAGCGGCTGGCGGGATAAATACTCAGGGCGCGTTCCAGCGCTTTATCGAGCCAATAGGGTACAAGTGGATTGTGTTTCATGGCGGAGATATAACTCAGCCGCTGGAAACTTTTTAAATCCATGGCTTTGCTGTAGTGACTGCCGTAAGGCAATTTTCCGGTGAGCATTTCGTAGAGTAAAACCGCGAGCGAGAACTGGTCGGAAGCTGCGCTGATTTTGCCTTGGTAGCGATATTCCGGCGCGGAGTAATCGAGCGTGCCGAGCACGCGGTCGCGTTCAAAGGGCGCGCCAATTTCCTGCACCCCGGCAACGCGGCAGGAACCAAAGTCGACAATCACGGGGCCTTTGGCGCTGATCACAATATTGTCCGGCTTCAAATCCTGATGCAGGGTTTCCTTGCGATGAAATGCGCGTATGCCGCGAATCAATCCTTCAATTAATTCCACTGCATCGAGTATCGATAAAATCCCGCGCTCTTTTAACAATTGGGTCAGCGTGGGGCCGGGAATATATTCAGTGAGGTAATACAGGCACGAGCGCGATTCCGAGGCGGGAATTACCCGCACCACGCCCGAGCTTTGGATGCGTGCACCGATCCAGGCTTCCATTACAAAACGTTCGATATAGGCTTTGTCGTCCTGAAATAATTCGGAAGGCGTTTTCATTACCAGCAGATGGTTTTTATCGTCCTCAACCAAATACACCTGGCTGCGCGTCGACTCGTGCATAATTTTTTTGATGCGCAACCCATCGATACTCTGCCCCGGCGATAACACCGGTGGGAACGGCAGACGCGACAATACTTGCACCGCATCATTTTGTCCGGCGGTACCTAAATTTTCGATGCGCAGGGCTTGGATACTGAGATTGTCTTCACTCTGGTGTTGCAGTGCGAGTGGCAGTGCCTGATTCACCAGTGCTTCCAGGTTGTCGCGATGCTGGAGGATAAACTGTTTGAATTCCGCAGCGGGAATATGCTCGTGAATGCCATCGCTGGATAAAATAAAAATATCGCCGCGCTGTAATTCCAGGCTGTGCATATCCACTTCCAGATAAGGGTCAGAGCCCATGGCGCGGCTTAAATGCGTGGTGTGTTTGTCGATGCGTTGGGTGTGGTCGCGCGTTAGTAATTCGAGGTTGTTGTCGCGCAGGCGATAAACACGCGTATCGCCCACGTGAAAAATAAATCCGGCATCGCCTTTTAAAATCAGCGCCGAAAACGTAGTGAGATAACCTTCGCCATAAATGGAATTTTGGCTGCGCCCCCACAGGCTTGAATTCAAGCTTTGGATCACGCGCATGGCCGATTGCTGGGTGCGCCAGGTATCGGGCGTGGCGAAATAATCGCTGAGGAAACCCGCTATCGCGGTTTGGCTGGCATCGCGTGCTGCTTTGCTGCTGCTGACACCATCGGCAATCGCAATAGCGATACCTTTAGTGGTGAGCAAATTGCCTTCAGGAATGCGCGCGCCCACCGTATCCTGATTCTCCGGTTTGCGTCCCGCCTCACTTTTTTGTGCGAAGGTTATTTGCAGTACTGATTGCAGGTGATCCATAAAATTTCTTTTTATTAAAAAGCAATTGCCGACAGCATAGCTGTCGGCAATTGGGTTGTCGCGGTTAGCGCAGAACGTTTACCGCAAAATCGTTTAGCTCACTTCTATTTTGTGCAGCGAACCATCTTCATTCACTTCCACTACATGGCCTTTTGGCTCTTTCAGGAATTGCACGAATACCAAACCAATCGCGGCGGTAATGGCCAGCATATAGAAGAAGGTTTGGATATCAATAAATGTGTTCATTGTCAAAAAGAACAGCGCGCCCACATTGCCGTAAGCACCTGCAAGGCCTGCGATTTGGCCGGTCATACGGCGCTTGATCAAAGGCACCACCGCAAATACCGCGCCGCAACCGGCTTGCACAAACAGCGAGCAAATAAACACGGCGAGGAAGGCCAGGTACAAAGGCCAGCTGGCATTGATTTGTGAGAGCAACATATAACCGCAGGTAACACCAGCGAGAATAATCGTCATGCTGAAGCGGCGACCAAATTTATCGCTTACCCAGCCGCCGCCGGGGCGGGCAACCAGGTTCATAAATGCGAAGGAGCCGCCGAGCATTGCCGCTTGGGTTACGCTCAGGCCCGCAAAAGTCGTCATAAAGAAGGCAGGCAGAACTGACACCACCGCGATTTCCGAACCGAATGTGGCGAGATAGGCCCAGCTTAAAATGGCGACTTGTTTGAATTCATATTTATCGTGTTCGGCGACACTACCTTTTTGCAGCATGTCTTTATTCACGCGATAAATTTGCGAGAACTGGAACGCAAAGAGCGCAAGCAAAACAACGTAGAGAATATAGGTGGTGCCCATGCTCAGCAAACCCAGGTTGGTGGGCGACATTTTCCACGCGAGCACCGCGAGAATTAAATACATAGGCACATTCATCATCACATAGAAGATGAAATCCTTTCTGTTGCTTACTTCCAGCCCGCCGGATTTTTTTGGCTTGAAATAGGTTGAGCCTTTCGGAGTGTTGCGCACAGTAAGGTAAAACGCCACACCATAAATCATCGCAATAGTTGCAGCAGTACCCATCGCATAACGCCAGCCATCTTCACCGCCAAATACATGGATCGCTAAAAAGGGCAACGTGAAACCGGCAGCGGCTGCACCGAAGTTACCCCAGCCACCGTAAATACCTTCGGCCAAACCGACCTGGCGCGCGGGAAACCATTCGCTCACCAAACGAATACCAATCACAAAACCGGCGCCGACAAAACCGAGCAAGAAACGAAAGAGCGCAAGCTGTTCATAGGTTTGTGCGCTGGCAAATGCAATCAGCACCGCGCCGGAAATAATGAGCAGCCCGGAGTAAATTGCACGTGGGCCAAATTTATCGACCAGTGAACCCACGACTATGCGCGCAGGAATTGTCAGGGCGACGTTAAGCGTTAAGAGCGCCGCCCATTGTTGCGGCGTCATTTCGATAGAAGCGGTTATCAGTGGCTTGAGCGAAGGCAAGCTAAACCACATCACAAAGGTAAGAAAGAATGCGAACCAAGTGAAGTGCAGAGTCGCAACCGATTTGTTGGAAAAGTCCAACAGCTTTAAGCGATGAGTGTTCATGGCAGTTGTCCGGCAAAAATTATTTGAATCAACACGGTGATGAGCAAACCGGATTTTGCAATGCCCATGCCAAGCGCCGTATGGGGCATTTAGCGGTGGGCTTTTATAGTGAATGTATTGTGTTGGTGCGTGAATGTGTGATTTTTACGCTCCAAATAAAGGCCAAAATCAAGCGTATTGAATCTGATTGGTGCGTTTGCTCATCGCGCGGGCTTTTTTCCCTATTTTGGAGCGCACTCAATCTGACTCGGGAGTGAAGGCCGGATTTTCAGCAAGTTGATGGAGCACTTTTTTATCTTGCCTGGCTAAACGGCGTAGAAAATGTGGAGGGTATGATTTTTTATGATCCAAATTCGATCAAGTGGTCGCGAGTGATTTGCACTTATTTGGTGTTAAGAAGCGGTGCGTCGTGCTCGCTAATTGTGCTTTTTGTTGTGCTTTTCAGGGCTGTTTTAGTCTGGTGCATATTTTTCTGGCGATAAATCATGAGTTTTCGGAATATGGCGTAAATTTTGCTGAAAGCGCCCCATAGATTATCGTTGAGGTGTTTCAGGTGAATAAAAATAGTGCAAATTTGAATTTATTGTCCTTTGTCGGCAAAACAAAAATCCTGCACCTGACGTGGCTGGCTTTTTTTATTACTTTTCTGGTTTGGTTCAACCATGCCCCTTTGTTAATGGCGATCCAGGCTACTTTTGGTTTGAGCGAGCAGCAGGTAAAAGCTTTGCTGATTCTCAATGTGGCCTTGACGATTCCCGCGCGGATTGTGATTGGCATGCTGGTGGACTCCTTCGGGCCGCGCAAAATTTACTCCATCCTGCTGGTGATCACCGCGCTCCTTTGTTTTTTCTTTTCCCTCGCGCGCAGTTTTGAAATGCTCGCCCTTGCGCGTTTCCTGCTTGGTTTTGCCGGTGCCGGTTTTGTGATTGGTATTCGCATGATCAGCGAGTGGTTTCCCGCGCGCCAAATGGGTGTGGCCGAAGGTGTTTATAAAGGCTTGGGTAATATAGGTTCCGCGGCGGCGGCCATCAGTTTGCCGACGATTGCGCTGCTGGTGGGTGGTGACGACGGCTGGCGTTATGCCACTGCCGCTACGGGTGCAATCGCATTGGTATACGCTTTTATTTATTATTTTTCGGTGACCGACACGCCCGCCGGTTCTACCTATTTCAAGCCGAACAAATCCGGCGGCCTGGAAGTGACCAGCAAAAAAGATTTTGTATTGTATTTGCTGGTGAATATTCCCATGTACGGCGCGCTGGCATTGCTTGCGTGGAAAGTCAGTTCACTCGGCTTGATTTCCAGCGCCACCCTTTATGCGATAGATGCAATCCTGTTGGCCATTTTTGTATTGCAATGCCGCAAAATTTATAGCCTCAATGTACAAATCTTTTCCAAACCGGTTGATAAGTTACAGCAATATAAATTTAAACAAGTGGCCATCCTGAGTATCGCTTACGCTGTTACCTTTGGTGCGGAATTGGCCGTTGTGTCCATGTTGCCGATGTTTTTCCAAAATACGTTTGCTGTGCCTGTCGCGCTCGCCGGAATATTCGGCGCATGCTTTGCGATGGTGGACATAGCCTCTTGCCCGTCCGGCGGTTGGATCAGTGATAAATTCGGCCGCAAAAAATCCCTGGTAGTGTTATTGATCGGCGCGGCAATCGGATTTTTTGTGTTATCGACAATTACCAGTGATTGGCCGATTGCTTTAGCCGTTGCAGCAATGATGTGTTGCTCATTCTTTTTAGGTTCCGCCGCGGGCTGTGTATTTGCCGTGGTGCCCTTGATTCGCCGCAGTTTGACCGGGCAAATCGCCGGTATTGTCGGCGCTTACGGCAATATAGGCGCAGTAATTTTTCTCACCGTATTTTCATTTGTCAGCACGCCGGTATTTTTCCTGGCCATCGCCGGTGGCATTGCATTAGCGGCTATGGCAGCGATGTTTTTGGACGAACCCAAAAGCAGCATGTTTGAAGTATTGCCCGATGGCAGTGTGCAGATGGTAGAAATGCACTAATGGACCAATGGCATCTTAATAGCAACCTCGCTTTTACCGTTGGGCAACATTCATCGGCCGGAATTAAAGCGCAAAACGAAGATGCATTAGGCATTCGCATTCCCGAAGGCATGTTGCTGGACACCAAAGGTGCCGCGGCAATTATCGCCGATGGTGTGAGCGCTGCTGAAGCAGGCAAGGAGGCGAGTGAAACCTGCGTGCGCAATTTCCTCGCCGATTATTTTGCGACGCCCGACACCTGGACCGTAAAAAAATCCACTACCCAGGTATTGGTCGCTTTGAACCGCTGGTTGTATTCACGCGGGCAACATTTGCGCGAAGCGCAAAAAGGTTTTGTTAGCACGCTCAGCTGCATTATTTTTAAATCCCACACTGCGCACCTGTTTCATGTCGGCGATTCGCGTATTTACCGTTTTCGCGCAGGCCAATTGGAGCAATTGACGCGCGACCATCGCACGATTATCAGCGCCGAACAATCCTACCTTGTACGTGCTATGGGGTTGGATGTCTCACTCGATGTGGATTACAAAATTGTCGAGCTGGAAGAAAAAGATATTTTTTTACTCAGTACCGATGGCTTGCACGATTTTATTAGCGATGAACAGCTAAGCAGTTATCTGCAATTGGCAGGCGATGATTTTGAAGCGCTGAGCCAACAACTGGTGGCCTTGGCGCAAACCAATAATAGCGATGACAATATCAGCTGCCAGTTATTGCGGATTGATTCCTTGCCGACACAAAGTGTCGATGATGCTTGCCAAAAACTCGGCGCCTTGCCATTCCCTCCGCATTTGAGCCCGTGCATGGTCATTGATGGCTATCGCATCGAAAAAGAATTGCATGCGAGCAGCCGCAGCCAGGTGTATCTGGTGACTGATACCCAGACCGGCCAATCACTGTGTATGAAAACCCCTTCGGTTAATTTCGCGGATGATCCGGCTTATATCGAGCGTTTTATTTTAGAGAGCTGGGTCGGCAGCCGCATTCACAACGCGCATGTAGTAAAAGTCATTGCGCCCAACAAAAGCAAAAGCTGTTTGTATTATTTGATGGAGTATATCGACGGCCAAACATTGGCACAGTGGATTAAACAAAACCCCACGCCGCCGGTGCAGGATGTGGTTTATATGGTCGAGCAAATTTGCAAAGGCCTGCGTGCATTCCATCGCCGCGAAACCCTGCACCAGGATTTGCGCCCGGCCAATATTATGGTTGATCTCCACGGCGAAATTAAAATTATCGATTTCGGTTCCTGTTTGGTAAAAGGCTTTGCTGAAATCAGCTCGCCGATTGCGCGCGACCAAATTTTGGGGACTGCCGAATACTCCGCACCTGAAACCATCTTGCATGGCCAAAGCCATGAAAAGTCCGACCAGTTTTCGCTGGCGATTATTGTGTTCGAAATGCTCACCGGCAAAGTGCCGTTCGATGGCAGGCTGGCGCAATGCCGCACCGAGCGCGCCTATTTAAATACCCGCTACACCTCCAGCTATGAATTAAATCCGCTGGTGCCATTCTGGATTGATGGCGCCATCCGCAAAGGCCTGCGTTATGATCCGGAGCGCCGCCACGGCGATATCTCGGAATTTCTGCACGAGCTGCAACATCCCAATCCCAAATACAAACAGCAATACCGCACGCTCTTGCTGGAAAAAAATCCGGTGCGCTTTTGGCAATATTTGTCGGGTGGCTTGTTTGTCGCATTTTGCGTGGCCTTATATTTTTAACGCATCCGATCTCTCTCCTTTCGCCAGCAGCCCGATTGGCGCAATCGCTATAGTTGCGCTAGTATCGCCAACTCCATAAGAATTGCAGATGCATTCGCCATACCGCAATCGCTCCCACCACTAGTACACCTGTAGTGCTATAGAGAGTGCATGGACTGCGCCTTAGATCGCCCCATGCGTTGAAATGCAATCAATTGCACACGAGGTCGTTATGAAAAAAATTGTTATGAAAAAAAATGTTGTGACAAAAAACAGCCTGCTACTGGCTTTGCTCTGCACCCTGAGCAGCTATAGCAATGCGCAAACTACCGATTATGTTGCCGATAATATATTCAGCCAGGGGATTGAAGGCCCGGCGGTTGATGCACAGGGCAATTTATATGCGGTGAGCTTTGGCAAAGACGGCACCATCGGTATTGTCGATAAAAAAGATAATGCGCAATTGTTCGTAACTTTGCCGGAGGGTAGCACGGGCAATGGAATTCGGTTTGATCGCAAAGGCTTTATGTATGTGGCGGATTATTCTGGTCATAATATTTTAAAAATAAATCCAGAAACCAAAGCGATTTCAGTCCACGCGCACAGCGACAAAATGAACCAACCCAATGATATTGCGCTAGCTAAATCCGGGGTGATTTATGCAAGCGACCCCAAGTGGTCCGATAGCACCGGCAATTTGTGGAAGGTCACGCCTGACGGCGCAGTCACCTTGCTGGAGTCCAATATGGGCACTACCAATGGCGTGGAAGTCAGTACCGATGAACAGCATTTATATGTCAATGAAAGTGTGCAGCGCAAAGTATGGAAATATGACATAGATGCAAAAACCGGCGATGTAAAAAACAAACGTCTATTAATTGAATTTGCTGATCACGGTTTGGATGGTATGCGCTGCGATGCAGAAGGTAATTTATATATCGCGCGCTACGCTGCGGGTGAAGTAGCCGTAGTGTCGCCGCACGGCACTGTACTTGAGCGCATCAAGTTGAAAGGGCAGAAACCAACCAATGTGGCGTTTGGCGGAGCAGATGGAAAAACAGTGTATGTCACTTTGCAAGATCGCGGTGCAATTGAGACCTTTACTACAAGCCGTGCCGGGCGCGAATGGTTAATGCAGCAGTAGTTGGAAAATAAAAGTTATCAATTAAAGTTGGTAGATAAACTAAATAAAGTGAGTAAATAAAAAATGCCATCCAGGTATGCAGTTACACTGCAGTAATGGATGGCATTTTTTATTGCCGCTTTCTACAAGCGGCATTCATAAACTTTTTAAAAAGGCTTCAACTTTTTAAATAGACTTCAAGTTAAAGACAAATTAAAACCTGTTTATGCTACGTTGCGTTTTAGTGAGCGCATACGGTTGTGGCAATGTTGCAGCGAAGTGTAGATATGGTTCAGTGCTGTATTAAAGTCAGCTGAAGTGACATCGCGCATTGCAATACGGATGTGCTCAAGAGTGCGGTCTTCCAGCTCTTCCAGTTGCACAATATAAGTTTGTGATTTGTTGCTTTTAATTTTTGCCAATACATCGGCGTAAGTTTTGCGCAGCGAGCCACTTAAGGTTTGACCAGTTTCTACTTCACCTTCACGGGAGTAGAGCAGGGGTTGCAAACGAACTAATGCGGCTTGGCGCACGTCGATCATTTCTTGAAAAATGTTTTCGTAGCCAGAACCACGCAGTTCCACACGTGCATCAGTATAAAATTCAACACCATCATTTAATACTTTGATGAGGTCGCGAATGGCGGCATTTTCGTTGGTAGCCATAATAATTCTCCTAAACAAAATAATTTAAATTTCATGGTTCATAATCCACATTAACATTTAATGCTCAACAGGATATTTGCAGTAACTGTGCCAGTGACTGTTAAGTTATTGAATTAGGAAGCGATTAAGAATTTTTGAGTCAGGATTTGAACCGCATTTATGTACTTCTTACAAAAAATATTTCAATGCAAGTGACGCGAAATTTTTATAAATACGTATCTTTTTCCTCAGTTATTTTTAACCAATGAATATTAAAAATAAAAACGCCCGCATAGGCGGGCGAGAATAAAATATCTAGTTTTGTTTATCTCCTTTTTGCTACTCCTTAAGCAGGCAGTTCCCTATTTGATAATCCTTTGCGTAACGCTAGCAACCCAGATTGCCGGGCCCTGCATTAGTGCCAAGGATATTCAAAAAGCGTTGGTATTCATTGATCCGGCTTTGCACTTGCGCAGGGTTGCCACCGTTGCATTCGAGCGAGCCATTAATCGTGCGGATGGTTTCGCCGAAACCAAAATTGCCGACCATTGAATCGTGTGCCGGGCGATAACCTGCGCCGGCTTGTGTCATCCAGAACCAGAGTGCGGTCTGCCATGCGACTGTGGCGTTTTGTGCAACCAAATCCGGATTGGCGCGCAAGTCCAACCCTAAGGCTGCTCCAGCGGCGCAGTAATTGCCGTTCCAGCTAAGTTGGATTGGCCCGCGGCCGTAGTAACGTTTACCCGGCGCGCAAGGGCAGGTGCTCGGGTTGTTATCCCAATCACCGCAATACTCGCCCTGCGCGATTTCAGTTACGTGGACCAAGCCACCAGTTTCATGGGAGAAGTTGGCCAGTGCCGCCGCCGCTTCGCGCTTTTTCGCGGCCAGATCGCCGGTGCCAGCAAAAGCGGGATAGGTTTTGGATGCCGCCACCAAACCGGTATAGGTGTAAAAGCCATTGCGGCCGGGGAACATCTGGTTGAATTGGGCTTCGCTCACCACCGCAGCAAAGCCGCTATTGCCGGTCGATATGGGGCGCACAATGATCGATGAGGTGCGGTCGTTAAAATTGCTCAGGCAGGTGTTATCGCCCGAGACGACTACGGATGCGCCACTGTAATCCCAGTTGTCGAACAACACCGCTTCATAACCGGCGGCGACTTTGACGGATGAGATTTTGTCATTGCCTGCGCCCATTGCGGCCATCACATTGCCGTCGAACGAGCCGGTGTTAAAACCCCTGAACCAGCCGCCGTAGTTGCAATGCTCATATACGGTTAGCAGACCGGTGGTATTGCCACCGCCGCCGTTGGCAACCACTTCAATCCAGTTGAAGTTCCAGCCGTTGGATTTGGCGAACACACCGAGGTTGTAAGTGCCTGCATTGATATTCACGGTGCGCGATACGGTAGTCCAATTCTGGTAGCCGTCGGTCGCAGGGATATTAAAGTCTCCCAGGATAATGCTGCCGCCATTAAGGTCGACCGCTGCTGTTGCACCCGCTGGGCTCGCGACGCGCATGCGAATGGTGTAGCTGCCGGATGTCGGGATCGATAATCCGCCATACACCAGCCATTCGGTGGGCTCGATCCAGCCGATGTTATAGCCGCCACCGGAATCCGTGGTTGCCTCTATATCGACGTTGTCGTTGCGGAAGGCGCCGCCGCTATTGCCGGCGGTGGTATCAAAAAAGTTGGTGTAATTCTCGGCTTGGTAGACCACCGCGTGGCTGGGGCTGGCAAGTGCGGCCAGTAATAGAAGGCCGGGAATGTTCAAAGACCGATATTGGTGCTGATACTGGAATAGACCTGCGAAAAAACTAAGCATGGTTATTGTCCTCAGGATAGATGTTGTCTGTCGTGGCTTCTGCACGCCCGTGGGCGGAGAATCCAGACGGTTGATAGATCCATTGATTGCAGGATATGGACGGGGCGACAGCCGTTTTGAACGGTTTTATTGTGTGAAGCAAAGCGCGCCCGGCGTTGCAAAAACCCGCCTTAGTGGTTGAAGGCAGGATGCTGTTTTTGCGAACCGGGCTGATCATCAAATAATCGCTGGCGGATAGCCAGTCCCAGTTTGGGTTTGCCGTGAACTGCTACCTGCGCGCCGAGGTACGACTTTTTTCGCTGCAAGAAACTTTCACGGTTGGCGGCTCAGTTATCGAATGTGTGTAAATTATTTTCTTTTCAGATCATTTTTTTGGTGATAGCCTAATAAAAATGATCGTTTTTTCTGCTTTTGATGAGAAAAAGGCATGCATAAAGAAAATAATTTACAAAATCGGCTCGCAGAAAGACCGCTCAGTCCAACCGGGAAAGGCTTGGGAGACCTCAGTTCCCAGCCGCTGGTTGCGGCTACCGCCAGCCAAGGCTGGAACCTCTTGCGCGAGGATGTGAGCCTGCCAGTGGCGGTGCTTAGCAACAGCCGCATCCAGCATAATCTCCAGTGGATGAAATCCTTTATCAATACCTATGGGTTGAAACTCGCACCTCATGGCAAAACCACTATGAGCCCGGCGCTGTTTCACCAGCAACTCGCCCATGGCGCCTGGGGCATCACCCTGGCGACCGCGCCACAAGTGCAAGCGGCTTATCACTATGGCGTGCGCCGCGTGATCATGGCGAACCAATTAGTTGGCCGCGCCAATATGGCGATCATCTCCCGTCTGCTGCAAAATCCGGAATTCGAGTTTTATGTGATTGTCGATTCGGCCGCGAATGTGGAGCAATTAGGCCAATTCTTTGCCCAAACTGGTCAGCGATTGAATCTGCTATTGGAATTAGGGGTTGCCGGTGGCCGCACCGGTGTGCGCAATGAACAAGATCGCGCGGCAGTATTGGATGCGATCGCCCGCTACCCGCAATCGCTCGCGTTGGCGGGTATCGAAGTTTATGAGGGTGTACTGAAAGACGAAGCCTCGATCCGCGAATTCCTCCGTCGTGCGGTGCATGAGCTGATCGCGCTCGAAGCCAGTGGGTTACTGGCCAGCGATACCGCTATCCTCACCGGCGCCGGTTCCGCCTGGTTTGATCTGGTCGCCGAAGAATGGACGAAGTTAGACATAGGTCGCCCGCTCGATATAGTCCTGCGCCCCGGCTG
>DATIGS010000127.1:0-10032 GCA_035481425.1 Cellvibrio sp.
TTTAAAGAATGTTTTTTGAATTCCATTTTAAAAGCGATAGACCCTGCTGTTTTCTCAACGCCTTCACCGCCAACTGCTGAATTTTAAGCAGAAAAATAGAGCGCCAACCTTACCCAAGCCTTGCAGATCGCGCAACCAACGAATGGCGCAATTATTGCTGATTGCCGCTAAATGCTATTTCAATTGTTGAATTTACTTCTGTAGAAATCACCCTGCCATGTGGATTGTTCAAATTGCCCTGCGTCGCCCTTATACGTTTATTGTGGCGGCATTGTTGATTTTATTTAGTATGCCGTTTGTGTTGAGCAAAATGGTGACGGATATTTTTCCGCAAATCCACATTCCTGTTGTCGCCCAACTGTGGGAATACCGCGGCCTCACCGCAAAAGAAATGGCGGAGCGAGTGACATTCCAGGCGGAACGGGAACTTGGGCAGGCCATCGATAATATTGAGCATACGGAATCATTTTCCGTCGCCGGGCTTGGGATTGTGAAAGTATTTTTTCAACCGGGCACCGATATTAATACGGCGCTGGCACAAACAACCATGAGTGCCAATGGCGCCGCGCGCGGTATGCCGCAAGGGACGCAAGCTGGGCGCGTGCGCGCATGGTCTGCATCGGAATTGCCGGTGGTGCAGCTGAGTATTTCCAGCGACACGCTCTCGGATATTGAAATTGGCGATGCCGCTGGCACAGTGCTGCGCCCTATTGTGTCGAGCAAAAAAGGCCTCTCGCTTACCTTCCCTTATGGCTCGCGTTCACGTCAGGTGGCTGTGGATCTGGATGCAAGCGCCCTGCTCGCCAACAACCTCACACCAGCGGATATTGTTAGCGCGATGGGCACACAAAATTTAATTTTGCCCACCGGCACTATGAAAGTAGGCGATAGCGAATTTGATGTAAAACTCAACGGCGCTATTGCCACCATCGATGAGATTGGTTCCATCCCGATCCGCACCGATAAAGGCCGTACATTGTTGTTGCGCGATGTTGCCAATGTGCACGATGGTTTTACACCTGGCACCACCATCGCACGGCAAAACGGTTCGCGCAGTGTATTGAATTCGGTACTGGCCTTTGGCGGTGTATCCACAATTGAAGCGGTTGAGCATATTAAAAATTCGATTCCGGAAATGCTCGCCAAAATGCCGGAAGGCATCGACATCAAACTTATGTTTGACCAGTCAATTTTTGTAAAAGCCGCGATCAACAATGTATTACATGAAGGTTTAATTGCCGCCGCACTTACCGCCACCTTGATCCTGCTTTTCCTCGGCAATTGGCGCAGCACGCTGATTATTGCCGTATCCATTCCGCTCTCCATAATGGTGTCGCTGATCTGCCTGCATTTAATCGGCCAGACAATTAATTTGATGACGCTCGGTGGCCTGGCATTGGCCGTGGGAATCCTGGTGGATGACGCCACGGTAGAAATTGAAAATATCGAGCGGCAAATGGCGCTGGGCAAGGACCCGCTGCAAGCGATTTTGGATGGTGCACAGGAAATTGCGGTGCCTGCGTTTGTCTCCACGCTTTGTATTTGCATTGTATTTTTGCCGATGTTTTTCCTTGATGGCATTGCGCGTTATTTATTTGTGCCGCTGGCTGAAGCGGTGATTTTTGCGATGATCGCGTCCTACCTGATCTCGCGCACACTGGTGCCAACACTGGTGATGTTTATGTTATCCAATCACCATAAACCTAAAGCAGAATCCAACAACGCCATTGTTATTTATTGCATCAGTGTGCATCACCGTTTTAGCAGTGGATTTGAGAATTTCCGCCTGCACTTCTCCCATTTTTTGGCAGCGTGCCTACATAAACGCAAGCAATTTATGGCGGCATTTTTGGGGTTCTGCGTATTGTCATTAGGCATTTATCCAATGCTGGGGCAGGATTTGTTCCCGGCAGTAGACAGCGGCCAACTGCGCCTGCATATCCGCGCCCCCTCCGGCACACGCCTTGAGCAAATGCCGCAATTGGTAGATGAAATCCATCAGGAAATTCGCGCATTGGTTCCGCAAGAACAGATGGGCGATATCCTCGATATTATCGGCGGGCCCTACAGCACGATTAATACACTCAATGGCAACTCGGGCACCGCGGAATCAGCCGATTCGGAAATCATGTTCAGCTTTAAACCGGGTGAACTGGACAGCGCTGATATTATGAAAAGCCTGCGCATGAGTTTGCCGCAGCGTTTTCCACACGTGGAATTCTTTTTCCAACCATCGGATCAAATCAGCCAAACCCTCAACTTCGGTATTCCCGCGCCGATTGATGTGCAATTTATTGGTGGTAAACCCGCCGATATTATTCCGCTCGCCAATGCGTTTAATAATGAGCTGCGAAAAATTCCCGGCATTGTGGATGCGCATGTTTACCAGCGCTGGAGCAAGCCGACACTCTCACTGGAAATGAACCGCACCCAATTACAACAGCTCGGGTTAAGCGCACGCAATGTAGCCGAAAATATGATGATCGCACTAAGCGGCAGCATGCAGACTACGCCCACCTATTGGCTCAATGAAGCTAACGGCAATACCTACAACATAGGCGCGCGCAGTTTGGATGTGGATATGGATAGCATCGATGAATTGCTCGGCATTCCGATCGGTAAAGGCAGCGATGGCAAACAACAATTATTAGGCAATGTCGTGAGTTACAAACGCACGTCGCAAACCTCGGCGGTGAATCGTTACAACAATATCAACATGATTAATATCCACGCCAATATCCAGGGGCGCGACCTGGGTTCAGTGAGCCGCGATATTAATAAGTTAATTGAACAGGCGCGCGCCGATTTACCGCGCGGCGTGGATTTAAAAGTGCGCGGCCAAATCGAAACACTGGAAACCGCATTTACCGGATTAAGCCTTGGCATTCTGGTGGCAATCGCACTGGTGTATTTATTGGTGGTGGTGAATTTCCAGAGCTGGCTTGATCCACTCATTATTATTAGCGCCCTGCCCGCTGCACTGGCGGGAATTGCATGGATGCTGTTTCTATCGGGCACCACACTCAGCGTTCCTGCATTAACCGGCACCATCATGACCATGGGTGTAGCGACCGCGAACAGCATTTTATTAGTGTCATTTGCGCGCACCCGTTTGCACGAAGGTGTACCGCCATTAACCGCTGCATTGGAAGCGGCATCGACCCGTTTGCGCCCGGTATTGATGACCGCATTCGCAATGATGATGGGCATGTTGCCTATGGCACTCGGCCTCGGCCAGGGCGGTGAACAAAACGCCCCGCTCGGTCGCGCGGTTATTGGCGGATTATTATTTGCCACAGTTTCCACCTTGATTTTTGTGCCGGTGGTATTTGCAAGCCTGCATAAATATTTAGCGGATCGCACAACAGCAAAATCATTTCACACAATTGCGATCAATCCGCACGGATAAATAGAACGAGCGATCTTTAACCCAAACAAACTTTATTTAATGAGCAATATGGCATGAACGATTTCCATCCACCGCCGGTCGATCTACCGGCGCCGCATTTGCATCCAGCGCAATTGGTGGCAGATCCCCAACGGCAGCAGGCGCCAGCGAAAAATAAACTGGGCGCGCGTGCGCTCTGGGCAGTAGTGGCGTTGATGGTAGTAGGCGGCAGCGCCCGCGCCCTGGTAAATAACCAGGAATCTAAAGCGCTGGATGCTTACACCAATGCGACACTGGAACGAACTGTATTAACCACCAAAGCAACACCGGGAAAACTCGCACATACGTTGCAACTGCCCACCACACTGCGCGGTAATAGTGAAGCCGTTATTTATGCGCGCACCAGCGGCTATATTGCGGCCTGGCACAAAGGCATTGGCGATTACGTTAAACAAGGTGAGCTGCTCGCCACTATAGATACACCCGAGCAAGAGCATCAGTTAGCGCAAGCGCGCGCGGAACTGGAACAGATTGCTGCACGCACACAACTGGCAAAAACCACACTGGCCCGCTGGGAGACGCTCGGCAAAAACCAAAGCGCCATTTCACAACAGGACCTGGATGAAAAGCGCAGCGCCTTGCACCAAAGCGAGGCCGATTTAAATGCGGCGCAAGCGAACGTGAAGCGCTTGGAAAACCTCGATAACTTTCGCCATGTGGTTGCACCTTTTAGCGGGATCATCACCCGGCGCAGCATTGAAGTGGGCGATTATATTTCGCTGGGCAACAAGGAATTATTTGCCCTGACGCAAACGGATCCACTCAGGTCGAGCATCTGGATTCCGCAGGCCTACGCCGATGAATTGAAAACCGGTACCGAAATTTCCATCAACCTGCGTGAGCAACAGGGGCGCAAACTTAACGCGCGGATTGAGCGCATCGCCGGTGGTATAGATCCCAACACGCGCTCACGCCAGGTGGATTTAATTCTATCGAATCCCGATGCAAGCCTGCTGCCGGGTGCTTATGCCGAAGTGACTATTCCGGTGACCAGCAGTATTGAAACACTGATTACTCCCGCAGCAACATTGATCATCCGCGACCAGCACCAGCGCATTGCAGTAGTGGAAAGCGATAACAGCATTGGTTTTCGCACGGTGAAATTAGGGCGCGACCTTGGCCGCGATGTAGAAGTACTGGAAGGAATATCGAAGGACGACGTATTAGTGGTAAGCCCACCGGATCAATTGGTGGAAAAAGAAATTGTTAAAACCCGCGACTGGCGACCTGCTGCGCCCGCCGGCCGATAAAAGCCCAATCTGCAGGCAAAAAAATCGCTATTACCAGAAGGGGAATATAGCTGGTAATAGCGATCAAGATCCCAATAAAAACTAATACAAACTTCCTTGCACTAAAAATTCCTTTCAAATAATTTCACTTGCTGAAAAACACATTAATTCACAACAAACAATTTAATTTGCAACAAAACAGTAAAACAATCCGGCACCACCGGTAGCGACCAGATTTTCCTGGCTGCAACCGCGACTGGGGTGCGCCGAATTCCAGGAGGCATTGCCGCCGCCAGTGCGATCAAAGTGACCCACTTGCGCTGAGCCATCGGCAGCAGTACTGGTGTAGTTTTTACAGGTGTGATCGGCAGCATCAGTAAATGCTGTGCCATCGGTTTTTGAACCTGTGAGGATATCGTGCTGGTTAGGTGTATCGCCCGCGCCTAATACACGCTCGCCTTTTTCATTCAACGCCTGGTTACGTGTGAGGTTACTGCCGAGTTGCGCTTGCGCGAGTGTATCGCCATGCAGATGCGCTACATCGTTTGCAATCAACGCGCCCTTCACGTTGTACCAAGGGCCTTTACCAATGCGGTCGCGCGCATTGACAGCGGGCTTGCCACCAGCCGCCTGGGTACTTAAATAAGCGCGCCAGGTTTTATTGCCCGCGCCTGCCGCTTTAGCCAGGGTTTGGCAGTGCGCATCCGCCCCCGCCAGGCCGCCAAGATCAGCGCCCTTGCCCGAGCCCACACTGGTAACAAAAAAACTGAATTTCTGCAGCGCCTCTTCCGGGCTAATCACCGGACGCTGTTGCGCAGCGGGTGCCGCCGTTTGTGCGCCTGTTTGTGCAAGCACGGACAGGCTTGAAACACTGAGGCTCGCGCCTAGTAAACCGGTACAAATTGCAAGAGTCTTGAATTTCATTGATTTATCTCGTTATAAATTGAATAGTTTATTTAACACGACCAGCAAAACCGGGAGTCAGTACCGCGACCTTATAGGCAGCACCGCGCCCAACAATGTAGAGGGTTTTCTTATCCTTACCGGCAAAGGCGATATTTTGCGGTTTGTGCGGAACGGGAATGCCACCGAGGAATTTGCCCTGCTCATCAAATACATCGACACCTGTATTTGACGTGACATACACGCGGCCTTCCGCATCAATTGCCAAACCATCCTGGCCGCTGGACAACACGCCCTGTTCATTTTTTTGCAGGCCATTAGGAATTTTTGCAAAGTTTTTCCGCTGGCCTAAGGTGCCGTCGGATTTAATGGGATAAGACAACACATACTCACCGCCGGTATTGGCGACATACAAGGTTTTTTCATCGCGGCTCAATTGGATTCCATTGGGACGGGTGATTTCATTGATACCCACCACACGTTTGGTTTTCCCTTCCGGTGTAATGTAATACACACCGGTGCGTGGCTCAGCTTTTACTTCGGCACTCGGGCCACTGTCGGTAAAATAAATACCGCCATTTTTGGCGAGCACCAAATCATTCGTGCGTTGGAATTTTTCGCCATCAAAATCCTTTACCAACACTTTTTCTTTGCCTTTTGGATAAACAACGCCAACCTGATTATTATTTACCTGCACCGTAATCAGTTCGCCCTTGTCATTGAACGCGAGGCCATTGGAGCCGTTCGTGTTTTCCAAAAAGGTGGAAATACTATTGTCCGGCGCTATACGGGTAATGCGATTGGCGCGAGTCTCAGTAAATAAAAAACTGCCATCGGGTGCGGCGATTGGTCCTTCTGTACCTTCAAATCCTTCGCGAATAAATTCCACTTTGGTTCCCGCTGCGGTTACACCCGGGATTGCCGGTGCCTGGCTTTCTACGGCTGCCGCGCTGAATGACAACAGCGCAGAACTTGAAATAGCAGCCAGGGCAATTCCATTAATAATTTTGGCCAGTGTTGCTGGCAAAAATGCCACCTTATGTTTCATTGCAATAGTTCCTCATTAATCAATTGAATTGCCAGACATCTAATCTCAAAAAGGACCGGCGCAGGAGTTGTGAGCCTTTGCCGGCCAAGATTAGCGTTCGGCGTCGCTATCCGTCGCTATGCCCATAAAAACCTTCGAGCAATCTGCAAACCGGCTTTACGGACAAAGGCGTACTGGCGCTCGCCTTGCCGGTCATTAAACGGCATAGGCTCATCGCAAGAGCCGCGCCAATTGTTTAACTCGAGTGAAAAGTTTTAAGGCGGGAAATTTAACTCGTTGATTTATTAATTATTTTTATTTTTAAACCAAAAAAAACTAATACGAATTGATAAACGCGGGAGACAATCTACGAAAAAAATCTGATGGAAATTAAACAATACAAACAGGGAGTCTGCTGCCGATGCAGCAGATTTTTATCGTGAAAACGGGATGTTAGCTGGGATAGATTTTTTGCGAATCAAAAAAATGGGCCGCAATACGGCCCATTTTCATAACATTAAAAAAGCGGAAAAATTAACCCGCGTATTTAATCGAGCAGCCATAGGGTGCGGTGCTTGGGTTAGGGATTGCTTTACCTGCGGCCAATGCATCCAGCGCGTCCTTCACGTAGGGAGTTGCTTTTGAGATATCAGCAGGATCGGCGGTTTTAATACTGTCTATACCGCCCTTATATACCAGGGTACCTTCTGGATTGATAACAAATAAATGCGGAGTAGTTTTTGCGTTGTACAACTTTCCGATAGTACCGTCTGCATCCAAAATAGTATTGGTCGGTGCTGCTCCGCGCTTTTCATTCAGGCTAATTGCAGTAGCGCCATCAACATTACCTTGCTTGCCCGGTGCAGAAGAAATCACCTGTAACCAAACCACATCTTTACCGGTTGCATCTTTCTGTAAGCTCGGAATATTGCTGCTCTTATCATAATGTTTAACAACATAAGGGCAATCGTGATTGGTCCACTCCAATACCACTGTTTTACCTTTCAGGTCAGCGAGGTTAATGGTTGAACCATCAGCGGCTTTACCAGAAAAGGCAGGTGCAGGTTTATTGATAATGGGATCCGCGATTGCCTGGGAACTGACAAAGGCAAAGGCGAGGCTTGCGGCGGCAATTTTTAAAAATGACATATAGACTCCTATCCAGATTGTTAATAAAAAGTAAAACCGACGAATAAAAATGACACTTGCGAATAAAACGATGGAACAACATTAATCTTTATTTATTTCTCACTCATTCCATATTCATCCCTTACTACTCCTTTACCGTCACTGCCGCAATCACCATATCCGGCGTTAATATTTGCGGCAACTCCGCCGGTTGTTCCGGTTTTCCAGCGGGATAAAACACATAAAGCGGCACACCACTGCGATTAAATTTTTGCAGGAATGCAGTAATCTCCAGGTCGCGGTTAGTCCAATCCCCTTTTAAATAGACTATGCCTTCCTGCTGGAATGTTTCTTTGACCTTTGCATCGCTCAACGCCACCCGCTCATTGACCAAACAGCTAATGCACCAGGAGGCAGTGAAATTTAAAAATACCGGTTTGCCTTGCGCCAGCAATTCGTCCAGACGCGCTTTGCTGTAGGGTTCCCAATTTTTTTCTGCTGCATTTTCACTAGGGCTGCCAACAGCAATTGCTCCATTGGCAGCAATCCTACCCGTTGAATTCACACTGAAATAACTTATCCCCAAGGTGAGCAAGAGCAATGCCAAGGCCGACGCCCTGCCCAGGACACGCGCACGCGAACTCGCGGTAAAAGTGGTGTCATACAACCAGGCCGCAAAGGCGATTAACAACATACCCCCCAGTGCGATAAGGATTGCATTGACACCCGCTTGTTGTACCAACACCCACACCAACCAAATTGCAGCGGCATACATAGGAAACGCGAGCACTTGTTTCGCGCGCTCCATCCACATACCGGGGCGCGGCAACCAGCGCTGCAAACCCGGCCAACAGGTCAGCAATAAATAAGGTAAAGCCAAACCCAAACCGAGGCTTAAAAAAATGGCCACCAATTTTGCCGCAGGCTGCGCGAGTGCATAACCCAGTGCAGCCGCCATAAAAGGCGCGGTACAGGGCGTGGCGACAATCGTTGCGAGCACGCCGGTAAAAAAGCTGCCGCTATAGCCCGGCTTTTCGGTGAGCGATGAACCCACGCCCGCCACCGAGCCGCCAATAAAAAATACGCCGGACAAGCTCAAGCCAACCGCAAACATTAAATAGGCCATCGCCAATACAAACAGCGGCGACTGGAATTGGAAACCCCAGCCGATTTGCGCACCGCCCGCTTTTAACAAAATCAACAGTACCGCCAACACCGCAAAACTGGCCAATACCCCGAGTGTGTAAACCAGACCCTGCAAACGAATTTGCGCCGCACTTTGGTTGGTGTGGCTGACCAGCGACAAGGCTTTGATCGACAACACCGGGAATACACAGGGCATCAGGTTTAAAATAATTCCACCGAGCAATGCGAGTAATACCGCGCTGAAAAAACTGATCGATGAATTCGTTGCATTACTGCTGGCCGCTTGCACAGGCACATTTACTTCAAATCCGCGCGCGATGGGTTTTGCATTTGCATCGCTCGCCTGCTCGGTAATGACCAATACCCCCGACAAACTATCGCCAATTTTTGCTGGCGCCTCGCCGGTGCCAATCCGCAATTCAACGCCATCATCTACTGGTGTGCGCACCTGCTCACTACTTTGCTGGATGCGGCCCCAGTCATAGGGATAAAACCAAATATCTTTTATTTGTTTTATTTGCGCATCAGGTAATGCGATATGCAGTGTTAATTCACCTTGCGCGGTGTTTGGATCAACTGCGCTTTGCTGCGCGCGAATATCCCATGGACTCGCTACCGGCAAACGCGCCAGCGCTTCGTCGATACGCGTATCACCAGTACCCAGTGATTCACCGGCTGCAACAACTGGCAGGCTTAATTCCACCTCTACCGTCTGCGGAATACATTCCTCTGCACACACCAGCCAATCGACCAGCGCATGGGCGGTAAATTGTTCACCGGGTTGTATCCCTTGCGGAATACTTACCTTGGTTAAAAGTGTGACATCATTTTCATAAGCGTAATTGGTAATCGGCCCCATGGAAAAACGGCTTGGCGCAGGCCAGATAATATCGCTGGCATTGGCGCCCGCGGGCAGCGTCCACTCGATGGTAGTGGCATTGCCGGAATCGCCGGGATTAATCCAATAGGTGTGCCAGTGGGGAATAATTTTTTGGTTAAGCCCGAGATAAATTTCTGCCCCTGGCGCCACCGATTGTACCGACGCGATAAGTTGTGCTTTCACCTGCGGAGTTTCCGCATAATCAGAAAGCGCTTGTGCATTTACCGCAGCCCCACAAGTCGCCACCAGCAATGCGCTTAAAACCCAGGGC
>DATIGS010000128.1:0-5423 GCA_035481425.1 Cellvibrio sp.
TCGTTATACACCGGGTAGCGGAGCGAGATGGCACTAGGGCTTTTATTCGATAATGTTTTTTGTGCTTTGCGGGTATGCGCCTGGTTGGTGCTGGCGTCAATGCTGTGTTCGTGACTGACGTTAGAATTTAATGATTGGTATGCAATAACAACGCTCATATAGTTCCCCGGGATTATTGTTTCCTTCAATGTGCTGCAAGCCGCGATAAATCACTGCGCTTTATTCAGCCGGAGGGGAGTATAACCATGAGCTTGGGTTCGTAAACCCGGTCGATAAAAACGTGCGACCAATTCGTCATATTGCGGTAGCGAAATCCCTTTCACTTTGCTTGGTGTGTCGTGTCTTTCGTCGTGCCATCTTCGATGGCGTTTACTGTGTGCCGATTATCGTTTCAGTTGTTTAGCCCAATCAACCAGTGCCGCTAATTGTGCTTTGATATTGCCCTGGATTTTTTCGTCGGTCAGGTTGCCATCAGCATCAAAGGTGCCTGCAAAGGCATTCACAAATACTTCTGGTTTGTTGAGTGGGTGCACATTTATATATACGCAGACCTGGCGTAAATGGTATTGGGAACGCGATGTGCCCATGCCGCCACCAGCGCCCATCAGCGCAACCGCCTTGCCACTGAGCAACACATTGTCCGGCTCACGCGAGGCCCAATCCAACGCATTTTTTAATGCCGGGGCGATAGAATAATTGTATTCAGGGCAACCAAAAATTAACGCATCGGCTGCACCAATTTGTTCGAGCAGTGTGACAACAGCGGCGGGCTTTTCACTAATATCTGCATTGTAAAAGGGCACCGCCGATAAATCGGCAATGGTGATTTTGCTACCTTCGGGAGCATTAGCCTGTGCGTAGCGCAGCAGCCCCATGTTGGTGGATTTTTTACGCAAGCTGCCGCAAATTGCCAAAATATTCATCGCCATTACTCCATGGTTGGTAGAAAGATCGTCGCTAGCTTCTGCTATTTTTGGCCAAGAAGCAATTCTTGCTTATGCATTACTGCTGCTGGTTTTTATGCAAAAGCACTGCCTTTTGTTAAGAAGGGTTTTTTATCTGTGCGCTTTTTTGGTTTTGTTTTTTACCGGTGCTTTAGCAACCGGAATTGCGCTAAGCATCAACTGAAATGCGCCAAACACAATGGCCATAAAACCAACCAGTGCCGTGAACACAAAGGCGCCGCCACTGGTGAGGAAATACATCGCGAGAATGAGTAAAACGCCAAAGAAAATAAACCCAAAGCCTAATTTTTTTTGTAATTGCATGGTGAATAGCCTTCTTGCTGGTGAGAGAAACACGCGGGAATAGCGTGCAGGTTGTTATTGGTAGTCAAAAAATTTTCGGTGTTCCTTGCCCGCACTGAGCGAATGAATTTTATTAGGATGTTTATATTCTTTCCAGTTGTCGACCTGTTTGCCGATATTTAAATGCGGGAACTCGCCCTCATCGGTAACATTCAATCCTAAAAATGCCAGTAGCGTCCCCAGGCTTTCACGTTGGCTGATATCAATAGCCAAAAAATTATCTCGATGTTGGAAATAGTCAAACACGGCTTGCTGATGCTTGCGATAGCAGTTTGCCAGATACTCGCTATCCAATGGGTCTTCCGTGGTGAAGGGGGCAAAGGTTTGGGTGATGCAGCGTTTGAGCACCGGGTGCAGATAACCGGTTTTTGGTGCTAATTCCGGCAGCATCTTATTTAACAGCATTTGCATGGATGGAACCCAGCGTTCCAAGGCTCTATCGAGATAAATGAATGTTGAGCCGGGAAAAATCTTGTCCAGTTCCCGATAATCGGCGAAGCAGGGCGCATCGGAAATTACATCGGCCAATTCAAAGGCGCGTTTAGTGTAAGCGGTATGCGCGACTTTAAAACCATAATTTAACAAGGCAACACTAATGCTAGTGGTGCCTGTACGCGGCAGGCCGATAATAAAAATTTTGTTCATAGCATCCCGGTTGGATTTCCGCTCGTTAATACGGATCAGTTTAACTGAACACTAGGAGTGCTTTTTGATGCGATAACGTGCAAGCAAATAACTAATGACAATTAACACTAACGCAATGAACACACCTAAAAATTCCCGCGCTTCTTCGATATATGGTTTTTCGGGATTCATACTTTGCATTAAAGGTTCCTGATTGCGATGCAGGTAATAATTGTAAGCACCGGTTGCGTAGAGCCCTAAATTAATCACGCAGAGGAACAATGCAATCCAAAATACCGGACCTATAGGCCGGTTTAACAATGCCAGCATAGGAACTGCCGCGCACAGGGTGTAAAAAATAATCCACACCGCAGGATCGGGATCATTAAATTGCAATGCAGCAAACGCAAGCAGGCAGAATGCGAATAATAGATGGATAGTTTTTTCGATATAGATCATAGGATTCACTTTTGTTATACGGACGTTTTCCTGGTTCGATAAAAATATCGGAATGCTCTCGTCAGGCGAAGAAGGGGCCGTGCACAGGATATACAAAAATCCAGTCATGTTTCCATTGTGTTTCGCTAAAGCTGTAACTAATCTTGGTTACATTGTGGTACGGATCATAACCTCTAGACTGAAAGGAAAATGTATGTTCAAGAATGTTCGTGCTTCACTGCGTTTGGCCCCAACAGTGTGCATTGCCACTTGTGCCGTTGTCGGTACGAAGCTGCAAGCTGCTCCGGCAACTGCATCTGCCCCGGCGGTGACGACCGTTATGTGTGCATCCAAACCGGGGGAGAGGATTCATTGTGCTGCCGATGTATCACAGGGAATTACGCTGCTTAAATCGAGCGGAAGTTCGGCCTGTTTGCTCGGTAAAACCTGGGGTTATGACGATGGCATTTGGGTTGCTGACGGATGCACCGGCGAGTTTGTAGTCGCAGGGAAAGCAACCGCCGCAGCTGCCACAACAACAGCTGCTCCCACAACAACAGCTGCTCCCACAGCAACCGCTACCACTGCTACAGCATCAGCGGCGACTCCCCAAGAGGCGCCGGATTACGTGCCGAATGCAGGCTTTTTGTTGTACAACGGCGATAAAGGGCAGGTGTATATGCGCCTTTTCGCGTACGCCCGCTACCTCGACCAAATGGGGCTCGACCCGACCTACACCGATTATTTTGGCAATGAGCACGATGTCCAGCAGCGCCAGGATATTCAGCTCAATAAATTCTTCCTGCCCTTCAGCGGCTGGTTTATGACTCCGCAGTTCCGCTACTACCTTTATGTCTGGTCTTCCAATCCATCCCAGGGCGATCCAGCACAAGTCGTTGGTGCGGGTAATCTTTCCTATTCCTTTAATCGCCATGTGACCTTCGGCGCGGGCATCACCAGTTTGCCATCGGTGCGCAGTACGGAAGGGCAGTTCCCTTACTGGCTTACTGTCGATAACCGTTTAATCGCCGATGAATTTTTCCGCGGTTCCTACACCAGCGGTGTTTGGTTTAAGGGTGAACTCTCGACCAAAGTGAAATACATGGCGATGCTCGGCAATAACCTCAGCACCCTGGGCGTTAACGCCAAGCAGCTCGATAACAAACTGGATACTACATCGCTGATGTTGCAATGGTTGCCCACTACCGGAGAGTTTGGCCTTTACGGTACCTTCGGCGATTACGATTGGCACGATAAATTGGCGACTCGTTTAGGCCTGCACTTCACCGATAGTACGGAGGACAAACAGAGTCAACCCGGCGCTAACGATATCGAAAACAGTCAAATCCGCTTGACCGACGGCAGTATTATTTTCACTCCTAATTTATTCGGCGAAGGCATCAGCGTCACCGATGTGCATTACCAAATGATTAGCCTTGATGGTGGTTTGAAATACAAAGGCATGTCGTTCGAGCCCGAATTTTATTGGCGCAAACTTGATGACTTTAATGGCCCTGGTGTCGATGTGCTGGAAGACAGCATTGATGACTACGGTTTCCAGGTACAAGTATCGGCAATGTTTATTAAAGACATTTTGCAAGGTTATGCCGGTATATCAGAAGTCCGCGGCGATTATGGCGATGGCTCAGATGCACGCCTGGGTGTGAACTGGTATCCGTTTAGCGACCGCGGCGTACGCGTCAACGCGGAATGGATTCGCCTGGATAACAGCCCCGTCGGTTATACCGCCGTTCCTTATTCTGTAGGTGGTAATGGCGATGTCTTCAATATTAATTTGGAGATGAATTGGTAAGTATTGATCGTTGATGGCGATCTATGAAAAACGAAATGGCGGAAGCGTGTACGACATAATTATCGTGCGCGCTTACCGCCAATTTTTAGAATTTGAAACAATGTGTTACAGCAGGAGTAGGGCACGGTTTAATACACTATCAGGTATAAAGTGTTTTGACCTGAATAAGGATATACGCATGACGTTCGTATCAATAATCCCTTTTGTTTTATGCTCCCTCCTATTGCTAGGCTGCCAATCTACCTATCAATCCTTCACCAAAGAAATTCCAGATAAATACATCGAGGTGATTCCTGAAGATCCAGCAATCGATGTTGAAGCAACGCTTAAGGCATCTGGAAAACCTTATGTCTGTAAAGAACTATATTTTGATAAAGGTTCGTCAAAAAACCGCAGAGCTTGCTTTATAAAATTGCCGGAAGACGACCAGCTTAAGCGCCTTAAAATTCGTATGGAAGGAACGCCGGAAGCTATGTTGCTAGATACAGGAAAAAACATTCTCGTTGTTGGCGAGGTGTTCCTGCATCTGCTGATATCCGGCTATGTTCCGGTGGATTTATAAGTGATCGAGTCTTCGGTAATAAAAGGTCAATTACGTGTTAGCTGTTCAGTTGCGATGATGGAATGATCGACCTTGACGAGTTTGGTGGTATCAAAGCCAAGTGCCCGGGCTTTTTCTACCAACTTGTTATATTGCGCCTCTTCCATTTGCGGTTGGCGCGAGAGTATCCAGAAGTATTTTTTATTCTCACCACTAACCAATGCATATTGGTAGTTGCTATCCAATTCAAATACTACGTAAGAGCTGTAAAACGGACCCCAAAAACTCACTTTCAAGAATCCGGTATTTTTATCCTTAACAAAATAGGCTTTACCTTCAGCTGTATTCCATTCACCTTCTTTTTGTGAATAACCTTTATTGACCACTTTTATGCCGCCATCATTGCGCAGGCTATATTCTGCAGTCACATGGCTTAAACCGCGCTCGAACTTGTGATCAAGCCGGGCGATTTCATACCAATTTCCCAGATAGCGTTGGGCATCAAAAGATTGTACCGGCGTAATATTGTCTGGCTTGTCTGTGCCGCCACAACTTACCAATAACAACACCAATAAACTGGATAGCAGAATTTTCATGGTTACACTCCTTTTAACATCGATATGAATTTCAAACCTATGAGGATAGGAGTATTAAAATGCGAGGAAATTCAATTTTGAGAAGGAGGGAGCCTGATTTGTCG
>DATIGS010000129.1:0-24428 GCA_035481425.1 Cellvibrio sp.
GCACCAAAAGCTGCAGCTAAAAAAGCACCAGCTCCAAAAGCCGCTGCTAAAAAAGCACCTGCTGTTAAAGCTGCTCCCGCTGTTGTGAAACCAATTGCTGAGCGTCAAAACAAAACCCAAATGTTGCAACAAATTGCTGATGTTACCGAGTTGAGCAAAAAGCAAGTTCAAGCAGTATTGGACGAGCTGACCAACATCATTGAAGGCCACGTGAAGAAAAAAGGCGTAGGCGAATTTGTTTTGCCAGGCTTGCTGAAAATCACTACCGTGAAAAAGCCTGCCACCAAAGCGCGTAAAGGTATTAACCCTTTCACTAAAGAAGAAGTGACCTTTAAGGCGAAACCAGCAAGCATTTCTGTAAAAGTGCGCCCGCTGAAAAAGCTGAAAGAAATGGCAATTTAATAGCTGCCGGATCTTGCATAAAAAAACCCCGCTTTGCGGGGTTTTTTCGTTTACTGTGGTCTCACTTCATCGATCACTATTTAATTTTGCGTATACCTACCGCGTCACGTACCTTTTCCAACAGCGGTTTGCTATATGCACGCGCTTTTGCAGCGCCACTTTGCAGCACTTCTTCAATATGGGCCGGATTGGCCAACAAGGCTTCGTATTTATCTCGCGCTTCGCATAATTGGCCATTAATTAATTCAAACAATTGACGCTTTGCTTCGCCCCAAGCAATACCCTCTGCGAACTGTTGACGCATCTGTACCGATTGTTCCGGCGTAGCAAATGCTTGCCAAATCTGGAACACAGGAGAGGTGTCAGGATCTTTTGCCTGACCAGGCTCCAATAGGTTGGTGAGGATTTTATTGATCGACTTTTTCAGCTGCTTTTCCGGCAAGAACAATGGAATGGTATTCCCATAACTTTTACTCATTTTGCGGCCATCCAAGCCTTGCAATACCGCGTTCACATTGTCATCTACCTGGGCTTCAGGCAAAACAAAATGCTCACCGTAATGATGATTGAAACGTGCAGCTATATCCCGGGCCATTTCAATGTGCTGAATCTGATCGCGACCTACCGGCACTTTATTGGCATTGAACATTAAAATGTCGGCCGCCATTAAAATGGGATAAGAATAGAGCCCCATAGTGATGCCAAAATCAGGATCTTCGCCTGCTTCAAGATTGGCATCGACAGAAGCTTTATAGGCATGCGCCCGGTTCATCAAACCTTTTGCCGCCATACAGGTGAGCGTCCAACACAATTCAGGAATCTCGGGAATATCGGATTGGCGATAAAAAATCGCATTGTCGGTATCCAGTCCCAACGCCAGCCAGGTTGCCGCGATTTCACGAGTGGATTGATGCACCAGATCAGGATCCTGACATTTGATCAGCGCATGAAAATCCGCCAGAAAATAAAAGGATTGCACATTGGCACTTTGGCTTGCATGAATCGCGGGACGAATAGCGCCCACATAGTTACCAAGATGAGGAGTACCTGTGGTGGTGATGCCAGTTAATACACGTTGTTTACTCATGATGCCCTATCTGTAATCGATGGATAGCAGGAAAAAATCAGGGCGCCATCATACAACCAAGCTGCAAAAAATTGCAGCTTGGCAACGACAATCTATAGCGCGATGAATATGGGAGGAAAAATGTAAACCGTTTCTGGAAACCGGAGCTAAAATCCGGATCTAGAATCCCGAATAGTAACGTGCAGAATCACGCAGAATACAGCTGTCGAATCCTGCCTGGGTTAATAGATGTGATGCTACATCACAGCGGCGACCGGAATCGTCGGTAATTACATAGGTAACTGAATCATCCAGATTTTTAAGGCTATTACGCAACTGGTTGAGTGGAATATTACGGCTATCAGGAACTGCCTGGGCGCGTCGCTCAAGCGGTAAACGCACATCCAGAATTTGATACGGAGGCAGATCAGGAGCACGCGATGCCAGATCCTCTGCACTCACATATTTAAGGACAGGCTCTTGCAATAATTCTCGGAAATCCTCTTTATCCAGACGCATGACTTTGCCGGGAGTAATCATTTTTACCGTGGCGTTTCGCGTGGTGTCACCCACTAATGCTTCCTCACCAAAATAATGACCGGGACGCAACGCAGCCAGAATTTTGCCCGCAGTATCCATTACCATCGCACTGCCTGATTCCAATACATAAAAGTAATCGCCACGCTCGCCCTGCTTAATTACCACCTCATCGGCCTGCACTTTCTGAGCCTTGAAGCGAATAAACAGTTGGCGAATATTGGCGGGAGGTAAACGGCTAAATAGCGGGGACTGCAATAACGAAGACATCCAATCGCTATCGTCATGCAAGCTCACGCCGGAAGTATCGGCCTCTTCATCATTGGACTCACTCCACGCGAGCACCAAATCAAGAAAATCACTATCGACGGACAAAAGTGTCACATCAGATTTGGCGACTGCCGAGACTTGTGTTGGCTGGGTAATATTGAGCGGGGAACGACGCGATTCACTCGCAGGATTAATTGTGTTTATTTGAAAACCGGAGTCGATCAGATCTACCGTACCACTTACAAGATAGACCTTCTCAGGAAAGGGGCGACCGCGCTTGAAAATAATCGTCCCTTTGGGAATTTCCCGCAGCGCCGCTTTTTCAGCCACTTGCACCAAATACTCATGATGAAGGGTATTAAAAGGCGCAAAAGACGCTAATACATCAAGGCTAATCGCCATTTTCAGCTCCACAAACTCTCATCAGGATCGTTTAACGCTAATCACAAAAAATGAATTGATTATCGATAAAACAATAAATAAATTTTTATTAGAGAAATATGCGTGAGTATAAACAGCCGACATTCAAGGGGGGCGCCCTTGTCGTCAGTATTAGCACTGGGTCACAACCGAACTGCGAGCCGATACACTTTCATCCGAAGAATACTACCATTCAGCTAAAAGTGCTTGCTCAAAATATAATCGCCCCATCATGCGCGGGCAATCATCGCGATAGGCGCTTTGGTGTAGGTAAAAAACTCGACGACAGCCTTGTAAAGATACCAACCATCATTTGCGCCAGCCAATTCACGAATTGAGTGCATCGCAAACGTAGGCGATCCTACATCGATAGTTTTCACCCCAACCTCTGATGCCACCACCGGACCTATAGTGCTACCGCAACCCATGTCGGTACGCGCCACAAAGGCTTGTACAGGCACTGCAGCCTGCTCGCATAACAAACGGAAAAATGCGCTGGTCTCACTGGTAGTCGCATAACGCTGGTTAGCATTGACTTTGATCACCGGGCCACGATTTAACAACGGCCCATGGTTTTCGTCATGCTTGTCCATAAAATTCGGATGTACGCCATGCGCATTATCGGCCGATATCATCATCGAACGCTCAATGACACGTACGCGGGCCTCACTCTCGGGGACAAGCCGTTCGAGAAATTGTTGGAGCATCGGCCCCTTGGCGCCACAGCAAGACGCGCTACCTACCTCTTCATGGTCGGTGCAGATCAGCAGGCTGGATACTTGAGGATCCGCTTCAAGTAAAGCTTGCAACCCTAAGAAGCAGCTCAATAAATTATCGAGTCGCGCGCTGGCAATAAAATCTTGCTGCAAGCCAACCAATGCGGGAGCCTGAGTGTCGTAGAGACTGATTTCATAATCCAAAACTTGTTTGATCGCCAACTCCGGCTGCTGCCGCAGCAACTCAGCGTGCAACAAATCGCGAAAATCTGGCAAGGCTGCGTCTTCCGCCGATAGCTGGAGCACCAATGGAACTATGTCTTTTTGGGCGTTGATTGAGCGGGCGTTATTGGCCTCGCGATCAAGGTGGATTGCCAAACTCGGCACTACCGCCACCGGACGTTCAAAATCGACTAATGCGCTAATAATTTGATCGCCTTGGTCGCGATAAGTGACTCGTCCGGCCATTGATAAATCCCGGTCATACCAGGGCGCAAGTAGCGCGCCGCCATATACTTCGACACCCAATTGGAAATAGCCGCGGCGATTCAATTCCGGGCGCGGTTTCACTTTCAAGCATGGGCTATCAGTATGCGCGCCCAGCATGCGGATACCGGTCTCAATCAGGGGAGATTTACCGTATACGAAAGCAATGATTGACGAGTCATTGCGTGTCACCAAATAACGTTTACCTGGCTCAAGTTGCCAGACATCCCCTTCATAGAGCGGGATAAACCCTGCCGCAAGCAAATGGGAGGCAAGGTTTTTGGTCGCATGAAAAGGTGTAGGCGATGTACGTAGAAAATCGAGCAAGTCGGCATTGAAATCAGCCATGGAACGGGAGGCAGTCATGATAAAGCTCACCACATCTAGTTGGGGTTACGGATACGTTGGCGTTTTTGCCAGGAGATGGTATCGCGCAAGTACACAGGCTGGGCGTCGAGCACATCAATTGCTCCACCTTCAGACCAAACTTGTGCCGCAATCAACGCCATATCCTCGGCGTTGGGCTGAACATCGACAACTATAGTTGCTGCCGCCAGTGCCTGCATTGCTGGATAATGCCAACCGGAACCGGCTGCAACAAACTGCCCGGCCAACGAACGTATGACATCTTGCTCGGCCAATAGCTCGGGCTTCATCACAAATTCCTCGCTCATAGGTACAACCGACTCGCCATCACGGGTGAACGCCCCCCAGTAGACTTCATCCATGCGTGCATCCAATGACACGACCACCGGCGAATTGACCTGGGGATTAGCTCGGTAATACCCCAAGGCCATGGCTTCAAGAGTGGATACAGGAATCACCGGCAAGTGCGCGCCGAAGGCCAAACCCTGCACTATCCCCATACAGATACGTAAACCCGTGAAAGAACCTGGACCGCGGCCAAAGGCGATAGCGTTGAGATCACCCAATTTCAGATTATTTCTTTGCAACAGCTCATCAACCATTGGCAGCAACCGCTGGGTGTGGCTTTTGGCGGCCAACTCGAAGTGGGCACTTAATTGCCCATCAGCAAAGAGCGCAACCGAACAAGCATCAGTAGAGGAATCCAGGGCAAGAATAAGGCTCATAAACAACTACAAGAATGACAATGAAAGACGTGAAATAAAAGACAAAAAAATAGGCTCCGAGGAGCCTATTTTTTTAACCCTATCGGCTCAATTAGCCCAATACAGTCAGCAGCTGTTGACGGATAGAGTCGACACTGCCAATGCCGCTAATACGGGTATATTTTGGCGTTTTGGATTTGCCGGAGGCAGCCAAATCTTGATAAAAACCAACCAGAGGCTCCGTTTGGTCATGATATACACCCAGACGTTTACGCACAGTTTCTTCTGTGTCATCCGGACGCTGGATCAATGGCTCGCCGGTCAAATCATCGTGCCCTGCTACCTTGGGTGCATTATGGATCACATGATAAACACGACCAGACGCTTCGTGCAGACGGCGACCACTTAGACGAGAAACAATCTCTTCATCAGGCACGTGGATTTCGATCACATGATCTATATCCACACCGGCATCCAGCATGGCTTGCGCTTGGGGAATAGTGCGGGGAAAGCCGTCAAACAAAAAACCGTTGGTGCAATCACTTGAGGCAATGCGTTCTTTTACCAGGGAGATAATCAGGTCATCCGGCACCAATCCGCCGGCCGCCATGATGTCCTTCGCTTGCAGCCCAAGGGGAGTACCTGCTTTTACAGCAGCACGTAACATATCACCCGTGGAGATCTGCGGAATGCCAAACTTCTCCATGATCAGTTGCGCCTGGGTACCCTTACCTGCACCGGGCGCGCCCAACAATATCACTCTCATCTCGGATTGCTCCTCAGCATTATTTTTAGCGGGTCGAGTAGGGAAAATCCCGTCTGCCCGACTGCGGCACGGAAGGCCAAACAAAAGAGGCGTTACGATACACGGCCATGACATCAATCACAATATGCCGGTTGAGCCTCTTCCTATAAAAGCACCATAAGGTAGTTATTTTTAATATGTTTGCGGGTGAAAAAGGAAACTCCTGCTAAACACATCCTCATTTTATTGTCATATAGAAATTTTCATCCTAGAATGCTCCATCTACAGTAGTGAGCTGGGGCACCGCATGACCAAGTCAGTCGAACTCGATGAATATGATCGCAAGATTTTACGCGCTCTGCAGGAAAACGCCGATTACTCAATGGCGGATTTAGGCAATATGATTGGCCTGTCGCACACCCCCTGCTGGCGTCGCCTCAAACGCCTGGAGGTGGAAGGCGTGATTCGCGGCAAAGTAACCTTGCTTGACCCCAAACTACTGAATCTGGGTGTGACTGTTCACGCTTATATCACGATTAAAAATCACGATGCACCTTCGCTCGAAGCTTTCGAAGAAATGGTCCAGGCAATCCCGGAAGTGGTGGAGTGCTATTCCACAAGCGGTGAGAAAGATTATGTATTGCGGGTAGTCGTTGAGAGCGTAGAACACTACGAGCGACTCATGAAACAAACCTTGATTCACTTGCCCAATATTGGATCAATCAACTCTGCATTCGCGCTCAAGCAAGTTAAATTTACAACTCAATTGCCGTTATAAATAGACGCAACAAAAAATACGAAAAAATATTCATATAATAAAAAACCGGGCTCGCACCCGGTTTTTTTACACCTGAATAATTTGTTTACTTAGACTTTAAATTGCATAAGTAACTGCCGCAATTGAATCGATAAATCATTCAGACGTTGACTCTCAATAGCTGTCTGCGATGCCCCATCTGCGGCATTCATCGCCAAAGAATTTATTTGCACTAAATTTCTGTCAATTTCCGCTGTTACTGAACTTTGCTCCTCCGCTGCAGTTGCAATTTGCAACGTCATATCAGAAATTTGTTTAACCGCCGAACCTATGCCGGTTAGCGACTGCCCTGCTTCAGCTGCTGAAGTTGCGGCCTCGGTTGTCATAGTTGCGCTGCTGCCCATCGCATCTACTGCGTGTTGCACACCTTGTTGCAACTTGCTCAGCATTCCGTGAATGTCCGCAGTGGATTGTTGCGTGCGACTAGCGAGCGTCCGCACTTCGTCGGCGACCACAGCAAACCCACGCCCCTGTTCACCGGCTCGCGCTGCTTCAATCGCCGCATTCAGCGCTAGCAGATTGGTTTGCTCTGCAACGCCGCGAATAACATCAATAACCGACGTAACATTTTTTGCTTCGCTTTCCAAACGCAACATAAATTCCGCAGTTTCACTGATACGCACAGCCAGGCTTTGGACACGATCAACAGCAAGATGAATGCGTTCTTGGCCGCGATCGGTAATTGATGTAGCCTCTTTAGTATTCTGCGCAGTATTGCTGGTATTACGAGCAACTTCCTGAATCGCCATGGTTAATTCATTCACCGCCGTTACCACCATAGTAATAGCATGGCACTGATCGTCGGCCGCACGCTGGCTGTTGCTGGAAACTACCAATAAGGATTCTGCAGCTTTGGAAACCTCTGCCGCGTTGACTAATACACTGCTAATAATTCGCTGAAGTTTTTCAATAAATTGATTGACATGCGTAGCAAGCTCACCGAGCTCATCTTTTGTATTCACCGGAAGTCGCACGGTCAAATCACCATCGCCTTCCGCGATATTTTGTACTCGATTACTGATTTGACGAACTTGATTGGCAACCAATATCGGCAGGAAATAAGCAGCAAGCAAACTGACAAAAGTGCCAATGACTGCCAGCACCAATAGTTGCGTGGAACTATCATCCTGATTTTCATCAATCTCCGCAGTGAATTTATCGACGTCGACCAAGCGGCTTTCCTGCAATTCATCAATATAAGCGCGCAAATGTTCAAATGCTTGTGAAGCGCTTCCGTATGACTTTTCTTGCGCAGCTGCACGACCTGCATCATCAGATAAGCGTATAGCGCTGATCACCTCAGCCGCTTGCGCAACCCAGGCGTTGTAACGTCGGGTAAATTCTTCGCGTTCGGCAGGCGTTGATGTGTGGGAAATTTCAAGCGATTGATAAACGCGCTCTTGCGCCTGTTTGGCGTTTTCGCCTTGTTCGTTAAACAATTCCTGATGCGAACCAGGATCTAACTGCAGTAAGGCCCGCTCGGCCAACATAGCCTGATACAGATCGCGGTCTGCTTGAATAAGTAATTGAATTTCGGGCAGGTTTACTTTGGCAATAGTTGCAGCGTTATCGCCTAACGTTTTGCTCGTGTTAATCGCATGCAATCCCATGTACATCACTAAAACAACCAACAGCAACAATGGAAGCATGAGCTTCATGCGCAAACTTAATCCTTGATACCAGCCAAACATGGCAAACCTCATCATTAATTTTCATTGTGAAATATCGGCCGTAGTACCGATACTTTCAATTCTAGTAACGATTTGGAATTTTGCTATGAATGGTAAGTTTAAAGCGGAGGCGATGAAAATTGACGACCAAAAAGCACACAAAAGGATTTAAAAATGCTCGCAAAGATACTTGATATTGATGTAGTCGTTAATGCTGTAATGTGACCCTTCCCTACCCCAGCCAGATTGTTTAATCCCACCAAAAGGTGCCATCTCATTAGAGATAATCCCGGTGTTAATTCCGAGCATACCCGCCTCCAATTGGTCCGACAGATTTTTTATCCGCTTCGAATCACGCGTATAACAGTAACTCGCCAAACCAAACTCCGTGTTATTCGCTAATTTAATAGCCTCCTCGTCAGAATCAAATGGAATTAAAGCGGCGACAGGACCAAAAATTTCTTGACAAGTTAAGTCTGTATCCGGTGCAACATCGAGTAACAAAGTTGGAGGATAAAAATAACCTTGTCGGGTGGTGGCAGAGTCGAGCGAGGACTGAAAACCAATACGCGCTCCTTTTGCGAGAGCGTCATCGACAAGTGCTTTTACTTTATTGATCGCGTTCGTGGAAATAAGTGGGCCGAGATCGACGTCCGCAGCCAAACCGTTTCCCACTGCAAGTTTTTGCATCGCAGCCGTTAATTTTTCGGCAAATTGGGTATACACCGAACGTTGGATATAAAAGCGGTTGGCACATACACAGGTCTGGCCCGCATTGCGAAATTTGGAAGCCATGGCACCGGCAACCGCCGCATCCAAATCCGCGTCGTCAAATACGATGAATGGAGCATTGCCCCCCAATTCCAAGGTGATGCGTTTTACATCGGCGGCGCATTGCTGGATTAGTTTTTTCCCCACTGCCGTTGAGCCGGTAAATGACAGCTTCCGCACGGCCGGATTACCGGTTAACTCTGCTCCAATTGCGGCTGAATCCATACCCGTCACTACATTAATGACTCCCGCCGGAATGCCCGCTTGTTGCGCGAGAAACGCCAGCGCCAGCGCAGACAATGGTGTCTCTGCCGCGGGTTTCGCAACAATTGTGCAGCCGGCGGCTAAAGCAGGAGCAATTTTGCGCGCGAGCATGGCGCAAGGGAAATTCCACGGGGTAATTGCAGCGACTACACCGACCGGTTGTTTGACTACCAGAATCCGCTGGTCTGCATTAGGCGGCGCAATGACATCGCCATAAATACGTTTGGCCTCTTCGGAAAACCACTCTATATAGCTTGCGCCGTAGGCGATTTCGCCACGCGCTTCGACGAGCGGTTTGCCCTGCTCCAGCGTAAGAATCTGCGCTAGATCCTCTTGATGTTGCATTACCAATTCAAACCAACGACGTAATAGCTGACTGCGCTCTTTGGCCGTCTTTTGTGCCCACAGGATTTGTGCTGGAACAGCAGCTGCGATTGCCCTGCGGGTTTCTTCAACGCCCAAGTCGGCAACTTGCGCGATAATCTCGCCAGTTGTCGGATTGTTTATGGGAAATGTTTTTTTCGTATCGGCATCGCACCATTCACCATTAATCCATGCTTGAGTTTGCCATAACGATGAATTGGATAGCGTAGCCATAAGTGTATTCACTCTTGAGCAGGAACATTCTTCTTGGCGATAGGTTTAACCCCGATCTTGCGCACGCTATTGCCCTCCACTTCTGCAATGGTCCAGAGCATGCCACTCCATTCACTCTTGTCGCCCACAACCGGTTTACCGCCAACCATTTTTGCAATCAACTCACCCAGCGTTTTATGTTCTTCGTGCCCTTTCATATCCAGGGCATAAAGCATTGCCAGATCGCGTAACTCGGCGTCGCCCTGGATAATAAAGTCACCAAAGAAGCTTAAATCCAGCGTGCGCTTGGGTGCTTCGCTAAACAATTTCCCCAACGCTGGCAAATCATGTTCGTGGCCAATCACGCAGAGAATATCGCCCGCCATCAGCCGGGTACTACCTGAGGGGTGAAACAGTTCCTTATCGCGAAATAGAGCAGCGATACGGGTATTTTCCGGCATGTGCAATTCGCGCAAGGCTGCGCCTATACACCATTTTTCCGCACCCAATTTATAGATAAACAATTCCCACTGGCTGGTGATGTGAATCTCAAGCCCCGCGCGCGATATAGGAGAAGGTATTGCGGGTACAACTACATTCGCTTTCCGTGCAGCAAAACCAAGCGTAGTCCCTTGGACCAGTAGCGATACCAACACGATAAAAAACGCGACGTTAAAAAAGAGATGCGCATTATCCAAGCCGGCCATCAGCGGAAACACGGCGAGAATAACGGGCACTGCCCCGCGCAATCCAACCCATGAGATAAAAGTGCGTTCCTTCCAGTTAAATCCGCGGAATGGTAACAATCCGATAAAAATGGACAAAGGACGGGCAAAAAGGATCATCCATACCGATAACAATAAGGCGGGCACGGCGATCGGCAACAACTGGCTTGGTGTAAGCAATAAACCCAACACCAAGAACATCCCAATCTGGCTGAGCCAGGCAAGGCCATCAAACATATGCAAGATGCCATGACGGTTGCGGATCGGACGGTTACCAAGCAATAGTCCACACACATACACGGTCAGGATTCCGCTGCCACCAATAGCGCCAGAGATTGCGTAAAGTATGATTCCGCCCGCTACAGCAAGCAGTGGATAAAGGCCGTCCGCAATCGAGAGGCGATTAATTAACTGCAATAACAACCAGCCACCACCAGCACCCAACAGGATACCAATGCCAAATTGCTGGATTAAGCTGGTTAAGACTCCCCAAGTAAAACTCGTTTCGCCCGCCGCCAGCATGGCAATCAGGGTGACAGTTAAAAACATCGCCATGGGATCGTTACTACCGGATTCAATTTCCAGCGTAGAACCAACACGCTCATTGAGCCCTTTGCCATTGAGGAGGTTAAACACCACTGCCGCATCGGTGGACCCCACAATGGCTCCAATCAATAAGCCCTCGATCACCGTTAAATCAAAGAGCCACGCCGCTGCAAGCCCGGTCAGGCCCGCGGTGATCACCACGCCTACAGTTGCAAGGGATAATGCGGGCCAGAGCGCAACCCGGAAGGTAGCCGCCCTTGTGCGCATACCACCATCAAGCAGGATAATGGCCAATGCCAGGTTACTGACCAGATAGGCGGTGGAGTAATCATTAAACACTATCCCACCTGGCCCATCGACACCGGCAATCATCCCCACGGCAAGGAAAATGACCAGAATAGGAACGCCGACGCGTGTGGATATAGAACTCAACAGGATACTGGCTGCAACGAGCAAGGCCCCGACCAACAAAATATTATTGATAGTAACTGCGTCCAAAAAGATATCCCTTATAAATAAAGTCAATAAAAACAAATATTAAGCTAATCAGGAGATTGTAACCTGTTCATGCTGCTCGCTGTCAAAAGCGACATTCCTTAACACTCAGTAAAGCCTATTATCCAGAAAAAAGTAGCCGCCCCCTTTTTGCGCAATCGCCTGATAAATCCAGCTATAATCGCGCCATAATCCTTACCTATAAGTTGTATTACATGCTCAATAAAGATGCCCTGCAGCAGCTCGCCCAATTAAAGTCTGCTATTGCTGAAACCAAAGATATCTCCCAAGGCGTTGTTCGCACTACCACCAAGCGTTTTGGTTTTCTGATTCTCGACGATGGCCGTGAAGCGTTCATCGACCCGGATCAAATGATGCGCGTATTACCCGACGACCGGGTCGAAGCAGAAATCACCACCAACAGCAAAGGCCAATTTGAAGCAAAATTGACCAAATTGATAAAGCCGGGACTACAAGAATTTGTTGGTCGTTACGTTAATAAAGGCAATGCTGACTTTGTCGAGCCAGACGTAAACAACTTCAATCGCTGGCTGTTCATCCCACCGCAAGAGCGCAAAGGTTTTAAAGTCGGCGACTTAATCCACTGTGAAGTTGCCCGCCATCCGTTTAACAGCGAAGGCAAACCCCAGATTCATATCCTTAACCGGATTGGCACCCCTGATGAGCCAGGCGTTGAAAGCCGTTACAGCATCGCCAAATTCCAGATTCCATTTGAATGGCAACCAGCAGCACAAAACCAGGCGGGTGGTATTAACTGGTCGCCGTTAACATTTGAAAATGGCGAACTGGATTTAACTCACTTGCCGTTCGTGACGATTGATTCTGAAAACACGCGCGACATGGACGATGCAATTTATATCGCTCCCAATGAAAACGGTTGGGAATTGGTGACAGCAATTGCCGACCCAAGTAAGCACATCGGCTTCGATAGCCCCCTGGAACAATCTGCACGCGCACGCGCCAGCACGCTCTATTTGCTCGGCCAAACCGTCACCATGTTGCCAGTGGATTTATCGCACGATACATATTCATTAGTACCGGAACAAAAACGACCAGCGCTCGTATGCCGCATGCAAATTTTGCGCGATGGCACCATCAGCGCATTTGAATTTTCCGAAGCGCAAATTCGTTCGCATTTCAAATTGAGCTATCAAGGTGTATATGATGCATTGATGAGCACAGGTGAATCGCCACTAGCAGCACCTGCGTACATTCACGATATGCTCGTAGAATTAAAAGGATTTGCTCAGGCGCGCGCGCAATATCGTCAGACCCACGCATTGGTGATGGAAGAGCGCCCTGATTATTCCTACATTCTCAATGACCAGAGAAAAATAGATCACGTTGAAAAACGCGAGCGCAATATCGCGCACCGCATGATTGAAGAAGCCATGCTGGTAACCAATATCTGCGCCGGAGAATTATTTTTACAGCATCCGGGGTATGGCATTTTTTCCAGTCATATTGGATTCCGTCCTGAGCGCATCGCCGATGCAATAGCATTAATTCAGGAAGATCGCCCGGATTTAACAACTGGTGATTTGACCCAACTGGATAATTTCCAAAAACTGTTCAGCGAGTTGCGTTCAAACCCTTCGGGTAATCCCATCAGTGCCAGCCTGCACTCATTATTGCAGCGCATGCTGCAAGCAGGCGCACTGACGTTTGACCCAACTCCCCATTTTGGTTTGGGTTTTAAAGCTTACGCCATGGTCACCTCACCCATTCGTCGCTACAACGACCTGTTTAACCATCTCGCCATCAAACGGATTCTGCGCGGCTTGCCGGCAGAAAATGTGGGTGATAAAAAACTGTTTGCCGAGCAGTTACAAAATCAACTGAACACGGGCCGCCAGGCGTGTCGCTATGCAGAGTCCTGGCTGGGTTGCCAATACGCAAAACAGCATATCGGCAGCGTTCACCCTGCCACTATTGGCTTGGTCAATTCATTTGGTGTGGGTGTAAAACTGGAAGACTGGGGTCTGGAAGGTTATGCCCTGCTCGCGCCTAAAGAGAGCGACATCAAAGCTCAGTTTGATTCACGCCGCCTGAGCCTGACAATTGAAGGCAATACCTACAAGCTGGATGAGAAGGTATTTGTATTAATTAACGACGTTGATGTTGATAAGCGCAAAATCAGTTTGGAGTTAGTGAGTGAAGCAACTGCACAGCGTTTAAGTGCGTGGCTTTAACACCAAATGACTGCAGATTATTAAGGAATGAGCGATGGCAAAAAATTACTGGCTCTTTAAAGCGGAACCACACATTTACGGAATTGAACACCTTGTAGCCGCCCCTAATAAAACCGGCCGCTGGGATGGTATCCGCAATTATCAAGCCCGTAATTTTTTGCGCGATCAAGTCGCACTGAATGACGAAGTATTTATTTATCACAGCAGCTGCAAAAATGTCGGCATAGTCGGCACCGCCAAAGTCGTGAAAACGGCCTACCCTGACCCTACGCAGTTCAACCCTGAAAGCGATTACTACGATCCTAAATCCACACCGGAAAATCCGCGCTGGGTGTCGGTGGATATTCAAGTAACCAACGTTTTTCCACGCCTGATTCCGCTTGCCGAAATCAAAGCGCAAGCAGCATTGGAAAATATGGTGCTGGTAAAACAAAGCCGGCTATCAACTCAGCCCGTCACTGCCGATGAGTGGAAAACAATTCATTCGTTATTAAAATAATAAGCACATAACTGTCAGGACAAACAAAAAAGCCAGCAATCGCTGGCTTTTTTGCAACACCGAAAACAAACGATTATTCGTCTGCCATTCGGTCCTGCGCTTTGCTCACACCGGTTTCTGGCTCGTCTATCTCATCAGTCGAATCCACGCCTGAATCATCCCCATCTTCTTCATCCTCTTCCAGCATTTCGCCATTCATCTGGCTTTCTTCAATAAGAATAGCTTCGGGAGTTTGAATGCCTATGTGATAGGCGGCAAAACCGGGGAGCACAACTTGATCTAACGCCATCCCGATAATACGGCCGTTATAGGGCGATTTAATGGTGGTACGCGCATTGGTAATTGGATCAGTCACCGTACCTAAAACATCATCCACTTTTACACGCTGGCCGAGGGTTGCTTTGCTAAATAAAATTCCGCTTTGGTTAGCGCGCACCCAGGCCGAGCGATAATACACAGGAGCGATGCGTGTCCAACGTTGCTTCTTGCCATACATGCCCGCTTTGGCAAGCAAAGTATTAATTGCTTTAACACCCTCATCCACCACGTCATTTTGCATCGCCATAGGCTCGCCCGCCTCAAGAGTCACCGCGGGAATGCCTGCGCTTACTGCAGCAGCACGCAACGAATTTGGATTGCCGCGGCCATTTAACACCGCAATTACACCGAAACTTTGTGCAAGTTGCGCAACGCGCTCATCACTCAGGTCAGCGCGTAATTGCGGCAAATTCGTGCGGTGAAAAGAGCCCGTATGCAAATCGACCAAGGCATCGCAGTGCATGATTATGTTGGTGAAAAATGAATGCGCCAACCGTGAAGCAGAACTGCCGTGGGTATTGCCAGGAAAATAGCGATTCCAATCTCGGCGATCCGGCAGATAACGCGAATTCCGTCTAAAGCCCATGATATTGGCAACAGGCACGCCGACAATGGTGCCCGTTAGTTTGGCGGGATCTATATCAAAAATAACACGACGAATCATTTCAATACCGTTCAACTCATCGCCGTGAACAGCGCCAGTTAAGCACAGTGTTTTGCCAGGCGTTGCACCATTCACAACCAATACCGGCGTCGCCTCGCTAAAGCCACCAACAGCGGTTTCCGAATTCCAGGTTAAACGCACTGAGGTGCCCGGCTTTACTTCGGTCCCCAAAATAAATTTTGATGGCGACAGCAACTCAACTAAGGCCGCAGCCTCATCTACCACAACGTTTGAGGAAGTAACTGCAACAGAAGAACTAATCGATGAGGCCGCAGCCGCGACATTATCACTTGAAGATGAAACACTTTTCACTTCGGGCGAATCAACGCTAACGGCAGGCGCAGATGACGATGCGAAAGAAGAGCTCGATATGTCATTCACTTGCTCAGCTGAAGAAAGTGAGGACGAGGACACCTCAATGGCAGGAATACTACTTGTACTTAAACTGCTGACAGTAGATTCACTAACAGGTGTTGATTCTGTTTGTGCCAATGCAAACGTGGCAAAAAAAGCAGTGAGGAATAATAAGATTGCAGATGAAATGTGCTTAATTAAAATTGTAGAGTTGATTCGGGGGGTGTGGCGCATATTATCGGCGTCTCATAGTGTTTATTGCCCTATAAAAACATTGCATAACCGCAAACAAACACGCACTTCCTTGTGCCACAAAATTCCTGAACTTATTCCCATTCAATAGTTGCTGGCGGCTTGCTCGATACATCGTAGCAGACGCGTGATACACCGGAGATTTCATTGATAATCCGACCGGATACTTTTTCCAATAACTCATAGGGCAAATGCGCCCAACGCGCGGTCATAAAGTCGATAGTTTCCACGGCGCGCAATGAAATTACCCATTCGTAGCGACGACCATCGCCAACAACACCGACTGATTTCACCGGCAGGAATACCGCAAACGCCTGTGAGGTTTTGTGATACCAGCCAGACGCGTGTAACTCCTCCAAGAAGATTGCATCAGCTTCGCGCAAAATATCCGCGTATTCTTTTTTGACTTCACCGAGGATACGTACACCCAAGCCTGGGCCGGGGAACGGATGACGATAAACCATATCGTAGGGCAAGCCCAATTCCAAACCGATTTTGCGCACTTCGTCTTTAAACAATTCACGCAGTGGCTCCACCAATTTGAAAGCCATATCTTCTGGTAATCCGCCCACATTGTGGTGCGATTTAATTACATGTGCTTTACCAGTTTTCGCTGCAGCAGACTCAATCACATCCGGATAAATTGTGCCCTGCGCCAGCCACTTAACATCTTTGAGCTTAGTTGCTTCTGCATCGAACACATCGATAAAAGTACCACCGATGATTTTTCGTTTTTTCTCTGGATCGTTCTCGCCTTTCAATTTACCTAAAAATTGATCTTGCGCATCAGCACGGATAACACGTACGCCCATATTTTTGGCGAACATATCCATCACTTGATCGCCTTCGTTTTTGCGCAACAAACCGTTGTCGACAAATACGCAAGTAAGCTGGTCGCCAATTGCTTTATGCAACAGCGCTGCAACTACAGATGAATCTACACCACCGGATAGGCCGAGCAATACTTTGTCGGTGCCGACTTGCTCGCGCACTTTTTGAATTGCGTCTTCAACAATATTGGCAGGCGTCCACAGGGGTTCGCAGCCGCAAATATTTAAAATGAAGTGTTCGTAAATGCGCTGACCTTGCAACGTGTGCGTAACTTCCGGATGGAATTGTACGCCGTAGAATTTTTTGGCTTCGTTGTACATACCCGCAATCGGGCAAGATGGTGTCGATGCAAGGATTTCAAAACCGGCTGGCATTTTTGTTACTTTATCGCCGTGGCTCATCCATACATCCAGCAACGCACCGCCATCAGAATCGATATGGTCTTTGATGTCTTTGAAGATTGCGCTTTCGCCCAGCACCTTAACTTGTGCATAGCCAAACTCACGGATATTTGAACCCTCTACGGCACCACCCATTTGCTCCGCCATGGTTTGCATACCGTAGCAGATACCAAATACAGGGACACCCAGAGTGAACACAATTTCCGGAGCGCGCGGCGAGTTCAATTCATGCACTGACTCGGGGCCGCCTGCGAGAATGATTCCTTTCGGATTGTACGCGCGGATTTCCTCTTCACTCATATCCCAAGCGCGGATTTCAGAGAAGACACCAATCTCGCGAACACGACGCGCGATCAATTGGGTGTATTGTGAACCGAAATCGAGAATAAGAATTCGCTGTGCGTGAATATCGTGAGACATGCTGGTTCCTGATCAAAAAGTAGAATTAAAAACAAGAAAAAGAAAAAACGAAAAATGGCAATTAAAATGAATCGGGTTTAAACGAAAAACTCGGGTATTACCCGAGTTTTTCGCGCGTGCCATATCAGCAGATGATTAACGCCCGCCACCTATTGGGTAGTTCGGTGCTTCTTTGGTGATCTGCACATCGTGGACGTGGCTCTCGCCCATACCCGCCGAAGTTACACGCACAAATTCAGGCTTGGTGCGCATAGTTTCCAAATCGGCACAACCGGTATAACCCATAGCCGAACGTACACCGCCCATCATTTGATGCACGATTGCGGTCAATGAGCCTTTGTAAGGAACGCGACCTTCAATACCTTCGGGAACCAATTTTTCAGCGCCTTGGCTGGCGTCCTGGAAATAACGGTCGCTTGAACCAGACGTTTGCGCCATCGCACCCAACGAGCCCATACCGCGATAAGCCTTATAAGTACGACCCTGGAACAATTCCACTTCACCCGGCGCCTCTTCGGTACCTGCAAACATGGAGCCCATCATTACCGCATGCGCACCGGCAACGATTGCTTTGGCGATATCGCCCGAGTAGCGGATGCCGCCGTCTGCAATGGCAGGAACGCCAGTGCCTTTCAATGCCGCCACCACATTGGCGATAGCAGAAATTTGCGGAACACCTACACCACTTACGATACGGGTAGTACAGATCGAACCTGGACCAATACCTACTTTCACCGCATCTGCGCCAGCTTCGACTAACGCGAGCGCTGCAGCACCGGTAGCGATGTTGCCGCCGATTACTTGCACATCCGGGTATTTGGTTTTGATTGCACGTACGCGATCCAATACGTTTTTGGAGTGGCCGTGTGCAGTATCAACCACCAATACGTCCACACCCGCCTCAACCAGCGCATCAACGCGGTCATCGGTATCGCGGCTGGTACCTACACTCGCACCAACACGCAAACGACCTTCCGGATCTTTAGATGCGTTCGGGTATTTTTCGGCTTTGTTGATGTCTTTTACTGTGATCAGGCCGCGCAATTCAAATGCATCATTAACGACCAATACTTTTTCAATACGGTGTTTGTGCAGCAAATTACGCACTTCTTCGGCAGAGACACCTTCTTTAACAGTTACCAATTGCGCTTTCGGAGTCATGATACTGGAAACGCTGGCATCGAGATTAGTCTCAAAACGTACGTCGCGGCCAGTCACAATACCCACCAGATCACCGTTGCTGAGTACGGGAACGCCGGAAATATTGTTCTTGCGGGTCAGAGCGATCAAATCGCGGATAGTCGCACTGGCGTCGATAGTGATTGGGTCTTTCACCACGCCGGCTTCGAATTTTTTCACTGCGCGCACTTCGGCAGCTTGCTGTTCAATCGTCATGCTCTTGTGGATGATACCGATACCGCCTTCCTGGGCAATTGCAATCGCCAGGCGCGCTTCAGTCACGGTATCCATAGCCGCAGAGATAAGAGGAATGTTCAACTGAATTTTGCGTGTTAACTGGGTTTTCAGAGATACGTCTTTTGGCGTCACATCGGAATAACCGGGCACCAGCAGAACATCGTCAAACGTGAGGGCTTCTTCAGCAATCCGCAACATACCAACCAACCTCAAAACAGGGGGAAAAATAAACGCGGAATTATAGCGGCTCGGGCGATCCGGGTAAACCAGAAACCACAATATCTAGTGTCTGGACTAGACGTTGAGGCTATCCCCTCGCGCTGTCATCCCCTAGAATGCGCCCATGACTACCGATCTTTTTAGCCAAACGCCCGCCCGTGAAATCTTTAGCGTTAGCCAGCTCAACCGCCAGGCGCGACAGCTACTGGAGACCCATTTACCCTTGTTGTGGGTTGAAGGCGAACTCTCGAATGTATCTACCCCCTCTTCCGGGCATTGGTATTTCACACTCAAAGACGACCAGGCGCAGGTGCGCTGCTGCATGTTTCGCAATCGCAATACGCTGGTTCGCTTCAAACCCCAGCAAGGCCAGCACGTATTGTTGCGCGCCCGCGTCAGCCTGTATGAAGGGCGTGGCGATTACCAGATCATTGCTGAACACATGGAAGAAGCTGGCAGCGGCGCCTTACAGCGAGCGTTTGACGAACTTAAGCACAGACTCTCGCAAGAGGGCTTGTTTAACGAAGCCCATAAAAAAACCCTGCCTGCCATCCCTCAACATTTAGGCGTTATTACATCGCCCACCGGTGCAGCCATTCGCGATGTGTTGAGTGTGCTGGAGCGCCGCTTCCCCAGCATTCCAGTAACCGTCATTCCGGTAGCAGTACAAGGTAAAGAATCGGCTCCGCAAATCGTCAAAGCCATCGATCTCGCCAACCGCGCCGGTTTATTTGATGTACTACTGCTTACCCGCGGCGGCGGTTCAATGGAAGATCTGTGGTCTTTTAACGAGGAGATGGTTGCGCGCGCGATTTTCAACAGCGAGTTGCCAATTGTCAGTGCCGTTGGCCATGAAGTGGATTTCACCATCGCTGATTTCGTGGCCGATCTGCGTGCCCCTACCCCATCTGCTGCTGCCGAGTTGCTGGTGCCCGACGCCGATGACTGGCTGGACAAATTTATCGGCTTTGAAGTGTTGCTCGAAGAGAGTATGCGGCGCCGACTCCAGCAATGGCAGCGCCACTTACACAACCTTCGCCAGCGTCTGCGCCATCCTCGCGAGCGATTGGAACAAAAGTCGCAGCGGCTCGACAACCTTGAGCTGCGCCTGAAAAACCACATTAAGACCTTATTGGGCGATTACAAAAATCGCCTCCAGCAATTGCAAATCCGCCAACAAGCCCAGCACCCGCAAGTCCGCCTGCAACAGTTGAATGAACGGGTGGTGAGCTGCCATAACCGGCTGCAGACTGCGCAATTCCGGCTTATCGAGCGCAAGCAGAAAGCACTGGGGGAAGCGGCCCGCATGCTGAATACCCTGAGCCCGCTCAATACATTAGAGCGCGGTTATGCATTGGTGACAGACGAGCAGACCCAAAAGGTCATTACCCGCAGCGATCAGGTAATGCCCGGTACCACCGTCAATACACGAGTCGCGCAGGGGGAATTCGTGTGCAGGGTCGAGTCGATCCTTAAATAACGCTGAACCGATTCAGTCCCCAGTGATTGCGAACTTACCGAGCGGCCAGTATATTGGCCGCTTTCTTGTCGGGGCGCCCTGGCAGTCAATGACTGAATGACTGTACGGGGGCTGAGATGGGCTCGGCCCAACCCGTAGAACCTGAACAGGCTAATACCTGCGGAGGGAACAAGGTGCTGATAGCTATGGCTATGCGCTGCCCTCCGCCTCACATTATCGAGGCAATGTGACTAACAAATCCCCCACAACTATTGCGATCGCCGGTGCCGGCTTGCTCGGGCGCTTGCTTGCATGGCAACTGCAACAGGCTGGAATCCAGGTCACCTTATTTGAAGCTGGCAGCTTTACTCCCGATACACCACAAAGCAATCGCGCGGCCGCATTTACTGCAGCAGGAATGGTCGCACCGCTGAGCGAAGCAGTGGTATCCGACGAAAATGTCTATCGCATGGGGATATTTGCCTTACAACAATGGCCTGCATGGTTTGCACAATTGCCTGCGACTACAACTCCGCTCTTCTACAACAATGGCAGCCTGGCAGTTGCGCATCAGCAAGATGCCAGCGAGCTTGATCAATTTGAACGGGAGTTGGGTTTTGTATTGCCCGGCTGCAAGGGCTATCAACGCGTTAGCCAATACGACATTCGCCAGCTTGAACCCGATTTGCATTCCCACTTTCACCGCGGACTTTTTTTGGCCGATGAAGGCCATATCAACAACCGTGAATTTTTGCGTTTACTGGGCGATAAATTAATTGCACTTGGTGTCTCTATTCGCGCATCCACACCCGTAGATACATACCCCGGGAAAGTGACTACCGAAACCGGCGATGAATATTTTGATTTGGTCATTGATTGCCGCGGACTGGGCGCTAAAAAACAATTGGGTAAATTGCGTGGGGTACGCGGCGAAACCCTGCATGTGGAAACCAAAGAGATCCACTTGCAGCGCCCGGTGCGATTAATGCATCCGCGCTATCAACTTTATGTAGTCCCCAAACCCAATCACCGTTTTATTATCGGCGCAACGCAAATTGAAAGCGAAGACCGCTCACCGGTGACAATCCAGTCGAATCTGGAATTAAGCAGCGCGCTTTACACGCTCTCGCCCGCTTTTGCTGAAGCGCGGATTATTGAAATGGATACCAATTTGCGTCCGGCCTATATCGACAATTTGCCCAAAGTCAGCGTGCAGGACGGGCTGATTACTGCCAATGGTTTATTCCGCCATGGCTATTTACTCGCGCCTGCCGTCGTTGAAAATGTGCTGGCACATGTCTTCCGCAACGCCGAGCCGGTTTTTTCTGCGCAGCTTAATTCGGATTAAATACCCAAACTTATGACAATTGAACTGAGTGTAAACAACGAAAGCAAAGCGCTGGCAAGCAACACATTGCTCAGCGATGCATTACAACAATGGGGCTATGGCGATAGCAAAATCGCAGTGGCAATCAATGGCGAATTTGTGCCGCGCTCAACTTATAGCGAACGCGAATTATTGAATGGCGACCAAATCGATATAGTAAAACCGGTTGGTGGAGGTTGAGATGAGTTACAACAAACCCGAAAAAGATTTCACACTTTATGGTGAAACATTTTCCAGCCGCTTTTTATTAGGCACTGCACTCTATGCCTCGCCGCAATTGATGCGCGATTCGATTATCCAATCGCGCTGTGAAATCGTTACGCTCGGCTTACGCCGCCAAAATCCGGCCAATCGCGATGGTGACGCCATTTGGCAATACATCCAGGAGAGTGGCTGCCGTTTACTTCCCAATACAGCCGGCTGTAAATCTGTGAAAGAAGCAGTAACACTTGCGGAAATGTCGCGCGAAATTTTCGATACCGACTGGATTAAATTGGAAGTGGTTGGCGATGATTACAATCTACAACCCGATCCATTCGGATTGGTTGAAGCATCGGAAATCCTGATTAAAAAAGGCTTTAAAGTCTTGCCCTATTGCACCGATGATTTAATCCTGTGCAAACGCCTGCTCGATGTCGGCTGCGAAGTGCTTATGCCTTGGGGTGCACCGATTGGCACCGGCCAAGGTTTATTGAATCGCTACAATTTGCGCACACTGCGTGAACGCATTAAAGATGTGCCGATGATTATTGATGCGGGCCTTGGTGCACCATCGCAAGCAGCTGAAGCGATGGAAATGGGTTTTGATGGAATTTTATTAAACACCGCTGTCGCAAAAGCGCATAACCCGCCACTGATGGCAGAAGCTTTTGGCGATGCAATTGATGCGGGAAGAAAAGCGTATAAAGCGGGCCTTATGCAAAAGCGCCAAACTGCCAGCCCAAGCACACCGACTATTGGCCAACCTTTCTGGCACCAGCAATAAATTTTCCATCCAGGTTCAAGAATACAGCGGCCGCACATAACAACATTTTATTTAATAAAGCCGCTGATTTTTGTCAGCCCCGATTGTAATCGCTGGGTGATTTTCGGATCCTTGCTTTCACCCGAGGCTACATACATTTGCATCATCCGGCTCAGGCGCTGCAAGTGGAAACTCATTTCCTGTTGAACCAGCGAAGCATCGGCAACCACTTTGCTGATGCTATTCCCCTCTTCTCTCGCCATGGATTCGAGCGACTCGCGCAAATCCTCTTTGAATAACATGCTGCCTTTGAATGTGGTCGCGATATGCAATGCGATGTTTTGCAATGCATGCAATTTTCGATCGCCGTGGGTGTAGCCTACCGATGTCAGGCAATCGCGCAATTGCATAAACCAATTTTGTAAATGCAGGTTTTGTTGCAGCATCCGCTCGGCAAATTCAGGCACACCACAACCGCTCACTACTTTAGGTAACGGCAATTCGCTGCGCAAAATCATCGCAGCCACAATATCGCAACTGCGGTACAAATAGGCACCGCGGTTCATTTCCAATACGGGAATCACTTCGCGCCAGCGGCGCCCCTGTGCTTTAAAGTGATTGAAATAAATCCCTACCATTGCGTCTGCCACCGCGAGAATTTGCCCCGATAATGACAACTCACTTTCTACTTTTGCCAAGGGATAACCGGTTCCATCACAGCGCTCGTGGTGCTCGCTGACCGCAACAATTATCGCGGACGAAAAACCGGGAATATCGCTGAGAATACGCGTCGATATATCGACATGGCTTTGCAAATGCAGCCAGTCTTCGGTTGTCAGTTCTTCGGTTTTATGCAGGATATATGGATCAAGATGCGCCATACCGACATCGTGGGTGATCGCTGCCCAAAAAATTTCAGTGGCATCGAGCACAGGCAAGCGCATTTCCTGCGCGATGTATAACGCCCAGAGGCTGACGCAGAGTATGCGCTGATACAAATCATTCATCTGCGATGACATCACCGTCAGGAATTGCTGCACTAATGGAAAATTTACCAGCAGCGCGCACACAGGCTGCAGTGAACTTAATGGATGCTTGCGCTCAGCCAACGATTGAAAATATTCCGTTGAGCGAATGGTACTAAGGAGATCCTGCAGCAAATCTTCTGCAGTGATTACCGATGCAATATAAATTGAACTGGATAAAGGTTTGGCAAGTATTTTATTGTTTAAGCGGGCAATGGAGTGTTGGTCCAATACCGCTGTTTTCGCCAACAGAACTTCACCGTCATCAGCCAAAATATCTTCTGTGATGACAACCGGATTGGTGGTGGAAAGGCGGGCAAGGTAATGTTCATAGATGCCCACCCGCAATGGATTCCATGCGGGCAATTTATCTTTTGTCACGAATGATTGTTGATCACGCGACATAGTTAAAAACCGTCCGTGCAATGAA